>JBMYQZ010000215.1:0-8316 GCA_049601855.1 Limisphaerales bacterium
ATGGCCTTGGTGATCTGGGCGGTATTCTTGACGGATTTGATCCGTCGGCGGATGTCGCGTGTACTCGGCATGGCTTACCGGTAAGTGGATTTGAATTCGTCGTAGGCCGCTTTAAGCTCGCCGCCAAGTTCCTCGTCGACCTTGCCCTTGGCTTCGATCTTGTCGAGCAGATCAGCTTTGCGAGTCGTGAGGGTTTCGGAGAGCTTCGCTTGGAAGTCCTTCACCTTGTCCTCGTCAACATCGTCAAAATAGTTCTCCTGAACGCCCCAGAGCGTGGCGACCTGGATGGCAACGCGCTGCGGGTTGTATTGGTCCTGCTTGAACAGCTCAACGATGCGCTTACCGCGTTCGAGCTGCTTCTGCGTCTTGGCGTCGAGGTCCGAACCAAACTGGGCGAACGCGGCCAATTCGCGGAACTGGGCGAGCTCAAGTTTGATCTTACCGGCGACCTGCTTCATCGCCTTGATCTGCGCGGCCGAACCAACGCGGCTCACGGACAGACCCACGGAGATCGCAGGACGGATGCCTTGGTAGAACAAGTCCGTTTCCAGATAGATTTGACCGTCGGTGATGGAAATAACGTTCGTCGGAATGTAGGCCGAAACGTCACCGGCCTGCGTCTCAATGATCGGCAGCGCGGTCAAGGAACCGTCACCGTACTTCTCACCGACGCGAGCAGAACGTTCGAGCAACCGGCTGTGCAGGTAGAAAACGTCACCAGGGAAAGCCTCACGACCGGAAGGACGCTTCAAGATCAACGAAACTTCGCGGTAGGCAACGGCGTGTTTGGACAAGTCATCGTGAATGATGAGCGCGTCCTTGCCGTTGTCCATGAACCATTCACCGATCGCCGCACCGACGAAAGGAGCGAGGAACTGGTTGGAAGCGGAATCAGAAGCCGCCGCACAAACAACGATGCTGTACTTCATCGCGTCGGCTTTCTCCAACTCGGCGATCACGCGGGCCACGTTCGACTGCTTCTGGCCGATCGCGACGTAAATATTGTAAACTGGACGGAACCCTTCCTTGCCCTCGTTGGCAGAGTTGATGTTCGCCTGGTTGATCATCGTGTCCACGCCGATCGTGGTCTTGCCGGTGGAACGGTCACCAATGATCAATTCGCGTTGACCTCGGCCAATCGGAATCATCGCGTCGACGGCCATGATGCCCGTTTGCAGCGGCTGATCGACCGGACGACGCTTCACGATGCCCGGAGCAATCTTCTCCACCGGATATGAAACATCGGAATCGATCGCGCCCTTGCCGTCAATCGGCTGACCGAGCGCGTTAACCACTCGCCCCAAAAGACCCGGACCAACGGGAACCGACAGAAGCTTCCCTGTGCCCTTGACCTCTTGGCCTTCACGAACGCTCGTGGAGTCGCCCAAAAGAACAGCGCCTACTTCGGTTTCTTCGAGGTTCAGCGCCAAGCCGATGACACCGTTGCCGAAGTCGAGCATCTCATTGGCCATACAGCCCGTGAGACCTTCAACCTTGGCCACGCCATCACCCGTCTCACGCACGACGCCGACATTTTGCTGATCCACCGAAGTCTTCACTCCGGCGATTTGAGCCTCAATTTCCTGCAGTAACTCGCTCATATAAATTCTCTCTTCTTTCCGTAAATCAAAAGGCCGCGCTGTTCTTCAGCTGGGTCAACCGACCCTGCACGCTGCCATCATAAACATCGCTGCCAATCTGAATGCGCAATCCGCCGATCAATTCCGCATTGACCGCGAAGTTAAGATTCAAACCGGCGCCATGCTTTTTCTCCAAACTCGCCTTCAACGAAGCCTGCAACTCAGCGGAGAGCTCGGTCGCGCTTTCGACTTTCGCCGTGCGCTTGTCGATGTCGAGCTTCACCAGGCGCTGAAAGTGTTGAAGGATTCCGACGTAACCACGCGGCTTTCCTTCCACCACCTTGCTCACCGCCTGACGAACCCGGTCGTCATTGAGCACACCGTCGACGACACAGACACTGAAGAGCGTCTTCGCGTCGCGTTTGGCTTGTTTGGAGATCTTCATTTCAGCAACCCGCCGGAGCGGGAAAAATCGTTATGCCGCCAATTGGCTGTTGGTTTCGTCGGCGAGACGCTTCTGGTCGTCGTCGTTCAACACCTTGCCGGCCACCTTCGCGGTCACCTCAGCCACCAGACGAACGGTCTCGCCTCGGAGCTCGGCCTTCATGCGTTCCAACTCGGCAGAGTTGGCTTCACGCGCCTTGTCGATGATCGACTTGGCTTCAGCAATCGCCTTCTGAGATTCAGACTCGCGCAAAGCACCCGCAGCTTCGCGAGCTTCGGCAATCATGTTGGCCGCGTCGGAATTGGCCTTCTCGAGAATCTCCTTGCAGGACTCCTCTGCCTTGGCCAAGGCCTGCTTCTGCTTCTCGGCGTTGTCGAGCCCATCGGCGATCGCCTGCTTGCGCTTTTCGAGCACATCCACCACCGGCTTGTAGCCGAACTTGTTCAGGGCAAAAGCCACGACCAGGAACGCGATCATCTGCGAGGTGAACAGACCCCAGTTCACGCCGAACTGAGTCGTGATATTGGTCACCAAATTGCCACCCTCCGGCGGGGCGGCTGCAAGCAAAGTAAGAGATTCAAACATGGTCAAAAACTGGTTGGGATCCGCGGCGCAAACCGCGGATCCCGAATCGGTCAGTTACCGCCACCAAGGAAGATGGCGATGAACACCACACCTTCAGCGAGAGCCGCGAAGATGATGGCCTGGTTACGGATGGCACCAGCAGCACCCGGATTGCGTCCGGTGGCTTCGGCGGCCTTCATACCAATGATACCCACACCGATCGCGGAGCCAACGGCTGCGAGACCGACGTGAAGTGCACCTGAGATAGCTGCAAACATATTTTAGCCTTTTTCTTTAGTTATCAGTTTCATCAGCGGCCCCCACAGTCATGCCATGGTCAGACCACCGAAAGTGTTCAATGGGCGTGTTCCTCTTCGTGATGTTCGCACATCAAGCTGGTGAACACGGCACACAAGAGCGCAAACACAAGCGCCTGCACCAATCCAACGAGGAGTTCCAACGCGTAAAACGGCAGCACAAAGATACCACCCAAGATCGGGCCGCCCATATGCATCACGGTTTCGAGAATATTCTCACCCGCAAAAACGTTCCCGTAGAGACGGAACATGAGCGCCACCGGCCGAACGCAGATCGAAATAATTTCAATCGCCCCAACAAAAATAAACACCAGCACCAGAAAGACACCCAAGAAGCCACCCCCGTGCCCTTTGACGGCAAAAATGTGACCCAGCATTCCACCAGCACCGATCTCCCCGATCGACCACTTGGTCCAGAGGAAGAAGAACAGCAGCGCCATGGCAGCGGTCATGTTCAGGTCGGCATTCGCACCACGAAGCAACGGCTCCGTGATATGGAAGTGCCCCTGCGCATCAGCATGACCAAAACCAATCGTGCCCAGCCCGGGAATCAACCCGAACCAGTTGGTAAAGAGAATGAAGACGAAGACCGTGCAGAAGAACCAGAAGGTCTTCTTGATCATGTGTTTGCCAACGATCTCCTCGAAGAAATTCCACATTCCCTCGACGATCATTTCAACGAAGTTCTGCAGACCAGCCGGAACCATTTTTACTTCGCGGGTTCCCATCTGACAGACCAAGATAATCCCCAAGGCCACGATCCAGACCACCACCATCGAGCTGTTGATCTGGAAGAAACCAAGATCCAAGAGAATGGGCGCGTGACGCGGAAGACCATGGTGTGCCTCGGCAGCGTGCTCATCTCCATGAGCATCAGCATCCCCGGCGTGAGCTTCGGCGGCATCTCCAGCAGCAGTCGCCTGCTCCACGACTTTCTCCACCGGATCAGCCCCCAAGAGGAGCGTCGGCAGGCAGAAAATCAATGTCGCAGCAAAAAAAGATTTGAAAAAGCGCATGGCCTAAAAACCCTCGGAATCGCGTAAAAAAGGGTAAAAAATGCCTTTTGAAACCGAAAGCGCCGGGAAAATGAGGCATAGTGAAATTTTTCACAAGCGTTTTCTTGCCGAAAATGGCCAAAAGTTATGCACTCACACGTTAGATCAGATTATCTGTTTTTATAATACGCTTATCTAATCCAAATTAATGCCTGATCAGCCTCTCTGGATTGGACTTGATCCCGGTGTTTCCGCCCCCAACGCTCGCTCGAATCCATGACACTACGTTGCTTTTTCCACCTCCTGATCGTCGCTCTCTTCGTATCAGTCTTCCCACTCGACTCGACCGCCGAACATGACGGGAAGATCCAGATCCTGTTGCTCGGAGACAGCACGGCCGAGGGAAGCATCCCACGACTTCTCAAACCGAAGGGGCCGCATCTTGAGAAAGTTATGGAGCAACTGCTCGCGGCCGAAAGCGATCTGCCACCCTGCCACGTGATCAACTCCAGCCAGAGCGGCGAGTACATTCGCCGGCTGCTCGACGGCGGCCGCTATGCCAAGAACGGAGAAAGGCTGCCCGGCATCGACTACGTCTTCATCCGCTACGGCCTCAACGACCGCGCACGGGTCAAAGACTTCAAGACCAACTTCCCGCTACACTTCCACGAACTGCTAGCACGCCTCCGCAAAGATCATCCGAAGGCGAAGTTGATTCCGATGACAGTTATTCCGTTTTCCAATGAGGAAGCCAGCAAGGAGATCAACGACCTCGTTCGTCAGGTCGCAAAGAAGGAGAAGCTTCCGGTCTTTGACATTTACCCGGCTTACGCGGCGGAACTGAAGAAGGGATACAACATGCTCAACTACCGTCGCTATCCCGTTTCCAAGGTACCGGAAAAGTATCATGCGATCGTGAAACCGTTCATCATCCGCGATCGCGTCTGCGTGATGGCCAACGAACTCGACGCGGTCCTCGGTCATCTTCCCGGGTGGTATTCCGATCGCCATCCCAACCTCGCCGGATACAACGTCATTGCACGTGAGACGGTGAATTACCTGGCGAAGGAGTTGCGCGCGAAGAAGCGCCGGTAGGGACGCGCTGCTGCGCGTCAGCAGGCGTGGCAACAAACGTGGCGAGCAACCCGCATACGTCGGCCGCGCCGCCCTACCGAGCGGCGGGCAGAAAGCCAGTTTGCTCCAAGAACGACTTCATCCGATTCATCACGCCGCGATACGCCGCGAGGTCGAAAATGAAATAGCCGTGTCGCCCACCTTCAAAGGTCACCAACTCACAATCATTTCCCGCCGCCTTGCTGAGCTCATGGAATCGTTTGGCACCGGCATACGGCGTTACGGTATCCTTCGTACTGTGAAAGATCAGGGTCGTCGGCAGTCCACGCTTCACCTGATGCAACGGCGAGAGTTCTCGCCAGCGTTCCCCGATTTTGGTCTGCCCATAACCATTCTTCGAGGTGTCGATCACCGGGTTGAGCGGGATCAGGGCATTGGGGACGCACGAAATACGGATATCGTCGCCTGCTTCATCGAAATTTAACAACGCCGAGCCCATCGCGACGTGTCCGCCGGCAGAACCACCAGCCACAGCAATCCGATCCGGATCGATACCCAACTCATCGGCGTGCTTCCGCAGAAAACGAATCGCGGAACGTCCATCTTTCACACAATCAAACACTGTCGTGCCCAACTTCCTGTTCATCAGGCGATACTGAAGACTGATGCCCACCATGCCCTTGCGCGCGAAGTAATCGGCGATGGTGTAGAACTTGCGGGGCTCCCCACCGGTCCAACCACCGCCGTGGATGATCATGAACACGGGACGTTTCTTTTCCCGGTTCTCCGGATTAAAGATGTGGAGTTGGAGAGTACGGCCACCAATCGTCTTGTAGGTCGCCTTGTGATCCGGTTCCAACTTCGATGCGGCGTGGCGCAAAACGCGATGGTTCTTCGTCTGTTCGAAGCGTCCGACCGGGTAGCCGTTACGATAGGAGATCACGAACTCACCTCCCGTGACGGCGTAGCGGACCTTTTCATCCTTCAGGTCAAAGTCACTCTGGTAATCGCGCTTGAACGGACCGGCGCCATAACGAATGGCAATCTCAGTCCGGTTCCCCAATGAATGACCACTGCTTTTGAAGACCTTCCCATCGACATCCTGATTGCCGATGAAATGAGGCTTCACGTTCAGTCCGGCAGACTGAAAATTGGCCACCATCTCCTCGGCATCAGGAAAGGGACAGGTGCGATCATCGCGCCCATGGACCACGAAGATGTCTGCGCGGTTTCCGAGTTCCTTCATCTGCGACAGATGACCAGGATGTCCAATGAATCGAATCTCCTGCTCGGCTGGACTCAGATAATACGGACTCGCGGGATCACGACTCCAACGCGCGTTCAATCCCGATCCACCCGGCAGTTGGAACGCGATGTCATCACTCAGTTTCGGCATGCCACACATGTCGATGACGGCGGCAAACGTGCGCGGTGCAAGTTTGTTGGCCATCAAGGAAACGTTTCCACCGCCGCTTCCGCCCGTGGTCAGAATGCGGTCTCGCGCAAACGAAATCTTCTGCTCGCTCAAACCTTGGTACACGAACCAGAGAGCTCGCAATGAATCGAGTGCCTGCAGGTATCCGCAGTCATACGGTTCCGGATCTTCGACCGAGGCCTTTCGGCCGCTCTGTAGATAGTTCACGCAGATCGCGACGACGTTCAGTCGTTCAGCAAGGGACTTCGGATTGGCGGAACCGCCACACCACGTCCCGCCCCAGTTGTGCAGTGACAGCATCAGACCAGTGTCTTTCTTCACGCCAGTGATCGTGCCTCCTGGAAAGTAGATCTTCACGCCGACCTTGCGTGGGCCAGGTTGCTGGGGCCATTCCTGCGCGGGAATGTCGACGGTCGCATCTTTGCCCGGGAAGACCGGCCACTCGGCCGCCAAGACCGGGATGCACGAGAACACGAGAAACAGGAATCGGATCATCATTTCAATTCAGGTGGAACGGAGCCATAGGGCCAAGCGCCTTTGAAGGGGAAGGCGGGAACCGGCTTCGGAATTGGATCGGGGTTCAGCGAGTTGGCCAACTCGACACCGGTGTCAGCGAGCAGTCGGCCAGCAGCTGGAACAAGATTGCTGTAGCTGGTCAATCGCGTTTCGTATCCGCCGCCGTTCTTGCCTAGAGCTTCCTCGGTCGGGACGTAGCCGACGCAGCCATTGGCCAGACTCACCGGATAGGTGAAGGGAAACCTGCTCTGCTTCTTCTGGTCCAGGCCGAACTGGCAGAAGTATTCCGCCGGCGTGGTCACAAACACCGCGGGACCGATCTGAATTGCCTGCACCTCCACGTCACGCACGGGTTCCTTCCGAAGCAAGGCGTCGAGCAGCACGGTCTCTTTGCGAAAGATCCATTCAGTTCGGTTGTCACGGGTCATCTCGGTATTCGTGACGTATTCGCGATCGGCAAGGACGCGCGCCGGATCCGGATGACGGCGAGGAATGCGCAACATCTTCTGCTGCCAGCCGACGTTGACCTTCGTCGTGAAACCGACATGCAACATCACCTTGCTCGCCTCGGCCCCGAGCTGTCCGCCGACCAATTTGGCAGCTCGGCTACCAGTGTAGGGAAGGAAGGGGCTGCGATTGTCGTAGCAGTTGATGTCACCCGAGGCGCCGGCGAGGAAGAGCACGATCGCGTCTTCTCCCATCATCGCCCGGATCGTCCGCTCGAGGTAGTAGACATAGTTCGCCGAGATGCCGGGTGGATTCGTGGTGGCGTGGCAGGCAAAATTCACGATGCAGCCCAGCAGCTTCTCCTTCTTCCGATCTGCCCAAACGGCGATCACGCCCACCTCGGGATCAATGGGACCGGCCGGTTCGACGATGTCCGGGTTTCCCTGTCGCGGCATCGTGAACATCATCCCGTTCTTCATCCGGAAACGTCGGTTGTAGGTAATGCCATCTTCCGTGCCCGAACCAAAGCCGACCTGCGCTGGCACGAGCGCGGCATCCGCCGCCACGACCGCGGCCACGATCTGCTGCTCCACCTTCTTGAGATAGCCCGCATGCGCCAGGGTCGATTGTTCGTAGGCCAACTTCTGCACGAACTCATCGGCATGATCGAATTCATTGGGCAACAACATCCCCGTCGGCCCGGAAGAATGCGAATGGGTGACGGCGATCAGAACAGCAGCCGGCTCGATCCCGGTCTGCTCTTGAATCGCCTTACGAGCCGTCAGCACCTGCTGCCTCCGAATGACCAGCGCATCAATGCTCACCAACGCCACCTTCCGCTTTCCCGCAAGGAATACCGCCGCCCGCACCTTGCACGGATCATGCAGCGCCTTGTGAAAGGCCTTGATGTAATTCCCCGGACGCTCCATCCCGATCTCCGGGG
>JBMYQZ010000216.1:0-8289 GCA_049601855.1 Limisphaerales bacterium
CCTGCAAGCCGGACCAGTCACTCGGCTGCGAAAGCGGTGGCGAGGCATTCTCACCCAGCATCACTTCCACCCGACGAAAGCGACCCAGCAGATCATCGTTGCTCTCGTTCAACTGCAGGCGGCCGTTGTGCAGGATCGCCACCCGATCGGTGAGGCGTTCCACCTCGTCGATGTCATGCGAGGAGAGGAACACCGTCCAACCCTCCATCTCCGTCAGTTCCAGGAGCCCGTGAATGAATTCGTCACGCACCAGGGGATCAAGACCGGAGAACGGTTCATCGAGCACCACCAGCTTCGGCCGATAGGCCAGACTGGAGAGCAGCGCCGCCTTCATCTTCTGACCCCGTGAAAGGCTCTTGAGCTTGGTGCTCAGAGGCAGGTCAAATTCCTTGAGCATCTTCTTCTCAAAGTCCTTGTCCCAGGTGGCATACAGCGGACGACAGTAATCGAGCAGCTCGACCACGTTCATCCACTCGGGCAATTCCATGTTCTCCGACACGTAACCGATCCGCGAAAACTCCTTCGGTCCCAGCTTCGTCGAATCCGTGCCCAGCACCTTAGCGACCCCGCTCGTCGGCGCCTGCAGGTTCAAGAGGCACTTGATGGTGGTCGTCTTGCCCGCGCCGTTCGGACCGAGGAAGGCCGTCACCGAACCTTCCGGCACATCGAGCGTCAGGCCGTCGACCGCGTTGGTGCTCTTGAAACGTTTACGTAGATCTTTGACTTCAATGAGGTTGCTCATGCTGAGAGTCCTTTCTGGCAGGTGGCTCCGGCGCGATGAGCGCGGCCGAGGATCGCCGCCATGTTCGAGAACTTGCGGCAGTGGTTGCGGTTGCGGATTTCCACGAGCTGCGTGATCGCCCGGGAGTGCATCACGAGGATGCGGCGACAGATGGGTTTCATGTTCTTAGTTTTCATCGTTGTCCTCCGTCGGTTTGCCATTGTGGGAATCGCCATTCATCGCGACGCGCAGCGCCTCGATCAGGTCGTCAAAATTCAGGTTCAATTGCGCCGCCTCGCTGGCGAGGGCGCGGCAGAGTGGTTCAATGTGTTTCATACGGTCCTCTCGGCTCGGCATCTCGGGCTCCGTCACCACCATCCCGATGCCGGGACGACTGGCGAGAAAGCCCGAATCTTTCAGTTGAGCGACGACCTTGTGGGCCGTCGTCGGGCTCATTCGAAGTTCCTGACTCAACGCCCGCACGGACGGGAACGAATCCCCCGGAATCAGCTGTCCGGTCAGGACCGCCTTCCGCACCGCGCGGAACACCTGGTCTGAGACCGGAACTCCGTCTTGGATTTTGATTGTGAAGGGAAGCATCGTGCTGTGTGTTGCAGGTGTTACAGTAATTCTGTAACACTAAGAACACGCAAGTGGTATTTTTAGAAAAAGTGAAAACGCCTAGAAAATAACGCAAAATTCGGGATTTTCCTGAGACAATCACCTCAAATTCCCCGTGGAGGTGTTACAGCGTGCCATCCAGAGGTGTTACACCTTCCACTTGAACCCCTTCCGATCGCCACTATCGGATCGGCCGACGAAGCTGCAAATAATCACCCAGCTTATTTATTCACCTCACGCCTCGTTCATAGCAGGGCATGGGAATGTACGAGTTCGGTCAGAGATTGCGCCGTTTCGATTGGCGCGTACGAGCTTCGTTCAGCAGGTCGATCGAGGTCTGCCATTCGCGGCGGACGAACTTGCGGAATTCGGTGAGGATTCGGAAGTCGCGGAAGAGGGGTTGACCTTCCGCGAGTTGGCCCACGGCCCGTTGGAAGCGCAGGAGGATATTCTGATACGCGGCACGCGTGGAGATGATTATGCAAGGAACCAGCCACGATTCCGTTTAACTTGAATCCAAGAATGATCTGGCAGTGGCAGGATACAACGCGCCCGATCCGATCATACGGACGGTAGCTCGAATCCTTTGCGATGGGCCCTCCCAACGAGCTTGTTGGCCTCGGCATCGTCAAAGGTCTGGGTGTTCGCATCAAATTTCAGTCGCTTGCCGGTGCGCCAGGCGATGTTGCCCATGTGGCACATGGCGGAGCTGATGTGGCCGGAGAGAATCTCCTGATTAAGCGAATCGCGTTTGCGGCTCTTCACGGCATCGAGGAAGTTGCGGATGTGTTCGGTCTGGCCAATGCCACTTTGGCCGCTCTTCACGACTTTGCCTTTCGCGTCGTAGGCGGTCCAGGAGCGGTTGGTGACGAGCATCCAGCCGTTTTCACCGTAAATGGCGGCGCCGGTTTCGCTGCCGTGCAGATGTGGACGGGACCAAAGGCGCATCTCGTATTGCACGATGGCTTTCGGATACTCGTAATTAACGAATAAGGTGTCCGGCCACTCCTGGTCGTCGTCGTGATACAGCTTTCCTCCTGAGGCATTGACGGCTTGGGGGAAGTCGTCCAAGCCCATGATATAGCGGCAGTAGTCGACACGATGGACGCCGTCGTTGCCGAGATCGCCGGTGCCATAATCGAACAGCCAACGCCACTCAAGTTCCACGATGGACGGGTTGTATTTCCGGTAGGGCGCGGGGCCGAGCCACATTTCGTAGTCGATGCCCGTCGGTACTTTCGTGTCCGGCTTGAGATGCACCGCGCGGGTCGTGGCCGTCTCCCAAGACTTGCCGGTGATGACACGCCCCATCGCACCGCTTTCGACGTAGGCACGGGCTTCCTTGAGAAAAGGTGCACTGCGGATCTGTGTTCCCATCTGCACCATCCGATCGTGCTTGTGTGCCATCTCCACCGCCACCTTGCCCTCGAGGATGTTGTGGCTTGCTGGTTTCTCAACGTAGACATCTTTACCCGCGCGACAGCCCTCAATCGTCAACATCGCGTGCCAGTGATCCGGCGTCGCCACCATGAAGGCATCGATCGAGGGATCATCCAGCAGTTGCCGATAATCCTTCACCCGCTTCGGATCGAGACCCGTTGCCTCCTTCATTTCGCGTCCGCGCACGTCCAACACGTCGTCGCGCACATCGCAAATGTGCGTGATCGCACAATCCGAGTTCGCCGCAAAGGAACGCATCACCGAGTTTCCGCGTCGCCGCGGACCAATGCACGCGACACTGATCTTGCTGTTCGGTTTGGCGGAGATGATGGCGGGAGCGAAGATGCCGGCGGCGGCGGTCGACTTCAGGAAGGAACGGCGCGACTTCATGTTCCTCAGCATGCGGGCAGTCGCCGCGGAATCAATCCGTCTTTCGCACCGGATTCACACAGGCCCAGGCAATGGCGCCGAGCACGTAAACGCCGGCAAAAAGCAGCAGGACGAGATTCCAGTTCGAAGTGTAGTCGAAGAGCCAGCCGACGAGGATCGGGGTGGAAGCCGCCGCGAAGTTGCCGCACATGTTCATCAGGCCGAAGACCTGCGGCACGTGATCGCCGCCGATGTCGATCGTCGCCGTGAGCGCGCAAGGCCCGGCCAGGGCGGCGAAGAAGGCACCCAAGGTCAACAGCGTCACCGCGAGCGGAACGCTCTGCACAAACCACGCGCAAAGGATCAATACCGCACAGACAAACAGACAGATCGCCCCAACGCCGCTGCGGCTGAAGCGCAGGTTCTGCGTTCGCCGCCAGATCTGGTCCGTGATCCATCCGCCCAGGATGCTGCCGACGAACGTACCGCTAAGGACACAGCCTTGCAGGTAGCCGGAATCCTTCACCGAGATGTCTCGCGTCTCCTGCAGAAAGGTGGGGAACCAGCTGGCGAAAAACATGTAGCCGGCGGCACGACACACCTGTTGACCACACAGGAAATAGATCGCCGGATTCCCCGCCAACTCCCGCCATGGAAACGGTTTGGCCTCCCCTCCCGAATCGCTGTCCTTGCCGGAACGAATCAACTCCAACTCAGCTTTGTTCACCGCGGGCGATTCCTCGGGCCGATTGCGGAAGCCGATGGCAAAGGCGATGGCCCAGACCATTCCCGGCAGGGCGAACAGCGCGAACACGATCCGCCAGTTCATGGCTTCGATAAGACCTCCCGTGAGCATGCTCGCGGTGATGGCTCCGACCTGCATGCCGGCCGCCAGCAATCCGCAGCCGAGCGAGCGTTGCGCCATCGGCATCCAGTGACCGATCGTATTGCAGGAGGCGGGAAAACTGCCGGCCTGCGCAACGCCCATGATCAATTGCGCGGTGAGCAACAACCAGAACGCCGGCGCGACCGCGATCCCGAACGTGGCGATACACCAGGCCGATGCAAACACCGTCAGCGCGATCC
Organism: Limisphaerales bacterium; assembly: GCA_049601855.1. Lineage (GTDB taxonomy): Bacteria > Verrucomicrobiota > Verrucomicrobiia > Limisphaerales > JAYPXF01. Next base: position 4,238 of record JBMYQZ010000216.1, read on the forward strand.
GCGTTCCCTGCCGTTGCGCAAACCATCCGCTGGGCACCTGCATGATCGCGTAGGTCCAGAAGAAGGCCCCCATGAACCAACCGGATTGCTTGAGCGACAGCGCGAGGTCTTCGCGGATCGTACTCTCCGCCACGCCCACGGCATTGCGACAGAGGTAGGCCAGCGCCGCCGCGAGCACGAGCCAGACCAACGTGCCATAGCGAGCCGATGTTGGCCGGTCGTTCATAACAGCGCGGCCACTGCATCACCCATTGCCACGATCGCCTTCTCCAAGCTGCCGCGTTCAAAGGGCGTCTGCCAAACCTGGTAAACATCCTCGTCGTACAGTTCCTGCGGTGGCAGATAGCCGATCGATCCGTTGATCAGGTTCATGCAGATGACAGTCCGATCCGGGAAACGACATCGCAGTTCACGTTGGAGAATCGAGTAAGGTTCACAACAGCTTCCCACCAACACCGCATCGCCTATTCGCCACGCATAGACCTCAAGCCGAAACGTTGCATCGTCTCCCAACGCTCGGCGGATATCACGCTTCCGGCGAAGACGTTCCTCCAAGGCGCGGTCTTCGCAGGCAAGTCGATGTTGCTCGAGTTCTTCAGCACTGGGCCAGTCTTTCAACGGGAGTTCGACCTTCGCCGAGGTCGCTCGGAGATCGGAAGAAACCCTATGTGTTTCATGTTTCCAAACCGCCAGGGGAGCGCCGGACTCCACCGTACCGGAATAGCGTAAACTGGTTCCCGCTGGTTCCAAGTCGTTCAACGCACCAAGAGCGGCATAGGCGAGTTGACGTCCATGCCGATCGGCGACCTCGGTATCACCGACGTATTGGTAACGCGGCGAAAGATCTCCACAGGCCCCGAGTAGAAAGAGCGCCGGAGCGCCGGTGGTCTGCTGCATGTTGTCCCGCATCGCCCCAACGTAGTCCGGCGAAATCGCGGTATTATCCCAAGCTAATGTGGTTGGATGGCAGGCGTAGTTCACCAACGTCGCCCGGACGTTTCCGTCCGCATCGCTCACGCGTCCAAGAAGCAGCGTGTCATCCGCCTCGGCCACCGGATCGAAGCCACAGATGATCCGATCCTTCTCCGGATCGCGGAGATCGCGCACAGTGGCCAATCCGCACCGACCGATATGCCAATCCAGGCTGGCTTCGAACTGCGATTCCATCGCGTCGCGAATCACCGAGACCGCCTTGGCATCCAGATCTTCTTTCCAAGCCTTCAACAAATCACCACCCGGCAATTCTTCCTCCACGTCCATCAACGGCGGTCCGGCATGCGTGTGACTGAGCGCAACAATCAGATTCGCAGACGACAGCGAGAACTCGTCCAAGAGACGTTGACGAAATCGCCGGGCTGTCTCGGGCGTCTTCCACCAACCCAGGTCGGCATCGAGCAGCACGAGCGGTTGTTCCCCGGCGGACATGACCATCGCCGTCAAGGTCAGCGAACCGTGAATCGAGTCCGCCACATCGTGCTTCGCCGCGCCCCAGTTGCGGGCGTAGATGCCGACGGGCGGCGTGATATCCGCCCGGGCAATGCCGATGCGTCCACGAAAAGACGGATGGGAGAAATTCAAACTCATGTCACCAATCCCCCACGGCTCCGTCGCGATAGAATACTCGCTGCGGAATCTCCTGCTCGAAGGGATGTTTCTTCACTTCGTCTTCGTTGATTTCCACGCCGAGGCCCGGCTTCGTATTGGGCGTCACCGTCCGGTCCTTCGCGTTGAGGGTGAATCCTTCGGTCACCACATCCGAACGCCACGGCACATCGCTGTGCACTGATTCACAGATGATGTAACTCGGTTGCGAGAAGCCAAACTCGATGGACGCCGCCGTGCTGACCGGCCCCTGAGGATTGTGTGGTGCGAGCGAAATCCGATGGGCATCCGCCAAAGCCGCAATCCGCCGCGCCTCGGTGAATCCTCCGCAATGCGTCAGGTCCATCTGGCAGACTTCACATCCGCGCGCCGCAAAGAGGTCGCGAAACACGGCCAGATTTGTCAGACGTTCACCGGTGGCTATTGGCGTGGTTACCGCCGCATTGATGGCGGCCAGACTCTCAATATTCTCTGGCCAGCAAGGTTCCTCGAAGAAATAGAGTCCAAATTGATCGAGCGCCTTCGCAAACTTCATCCCCATCGCCGGCGACGGTCGCGCATGGCAATCCACCATGATGTCGATCTCATCTCCCACCACATCGCGCATCGCCGCGACGCAGGCCTCGGCCGCCTTCACCGGCTTCAATCCTTCCAACGGCATCGTGGGTGGAACGGCCATGGATTTAAACGCCGTGAATCCTTCTCCCACCGCCTGCTGCGCGAGATCGGCGAACTGCTTCGCGTTGTCCACCGGCGTTTCGTAGAAGGACTCGAGGTTACCACCGCCGAGATGGCAATAGAGCCGGATGTAATCACGCACCGGGCCGCCCCACAGTTTGTGACAGGGCACGCCGTGGATCTTGCCGACGATATCCCAGAGCGCGAGGTCGATGGCCGCGATTGCCGTGGAGCGCGACACGCCGCTGCCATGCCAGAAGTGTTGTCGCCACATCATCTGCCAGAGGTGTTCGACGCGCGTCGGGTCTTCGCCGATCAACAGCGATTCCAAATCTTCGATGGCACCGACCACACTGCGCGTGTGCCATTCAAGGGTCGCTTCGCCCCAGCCGAACAGGCCGTCCTGATCGGTGATGACTTTCACAAACACCCAGTTTCGCATCCGGGCGTGGCAGACGTGCGTTTCGATCTTCGTGATCTTCATGGTTTCTTCGGCTCCTTTCGATCGGGGCAGGGATGCACGAACGGCTTCTTCCCCTGTTTCCATTCGCCCTTCGCGGAGTGCTCGGTATCGACGTATTTCTTCAGCAGCTCGCTCACGGCATCAGGATGCCGGTCGACATAAAGTTCAAACCAATGTCCCTCGTGTCCCTTCTTCGCGATTCGGATGCCGGCGCCCAGGCGACCGCGATGATCGCCGCCGACGCAATCCGCCGCCACGAGCGCGGCCATCAGGCGATCGGTCAGGCTGCCCTTCGTTTCCTCGTAGGCTTTGGCCATGGCGACGATGACTTCACGACCGACCAGGGTGTTGCCTTGGCACGCATAGAAACGACCACTCATCGCGCCCCAATACACACCACTCGAATCGGCGTTGGCGGGATTGCGGTTCACTGCGCGTCCCTGCATGTCGATGATCGCGACCTGGCGCTTGTCTTTACGAGGATCGTCCTTGAGCAGCATGCCGAGCACCTCTTCGCAGCCATGGCCTTCCGCCAACAGATCAAGCGCTCGGTCACCGTACTTGGGATTGTGCCAATGCTGCGTGCAGAAAGCACCAACCCCGGCGCGCACATAGGGAACGACTTTGCCCACCGCGGGATAGCGGCTCGCAACGGCCGCCCCACACTCGCCGGTATCCGGATCGACGGCCACGATCGAGAAGGTCGAGGTCACGCCGTAGTCTGGTTTCAGTTCCGCAGCCGACAACACAGCGCAGCACCAGGCCAAGAGGTAAAAGCAGAAGGCTTTCTTCATTTTATTGACACGGAAAACTTGGACCGCAGATTGAGGCAACCATGCGTCTCATCGCCACCTTAATTCTCGGATTTATGACCATCGCCAAAACCACCGCTGCGTCCGCGAAGCCGGCGCCTCTCGTCTTCGTCTCCTCCTTTGCCGCCGGAGAGAAAGGGGCCATCCACGCCTATCGTCTCAATCTGAAATCAGGCGCCTTGAAGAAGCTCGCGACCACGAAGGAAATCGAGAACCCGTTCTTCATGGCGCTGTCGAAAGACAATCGTTTCCTCTACGCCATCGACACCCCGAACTTCGGCAAGGAGATCAACCAGGTCGCCGCGTTTTCGCTCAAGGGTCGTTCCGGGAATCTGAAACTGCTCAATCGCCAACCCACGCACAGCAAGGCTTCGTGCTATCTCGACGTCGATGCCACCGGCAAGACCGTGGTCGTGGCGAACTATTCGACGGGCGACGTCGGTTCCTTGCCGGTAAAGAAGAACGGTTCACTCAATCGCATGGAATCCCTGTTCCGC
>JBMYQZ010000217.1:0-8273 GCA_049601855.1 Limisphaerales bacterium
GAACAACGCCTTCGCCTGCTTCTTTCCTCGGCCCCGTGACACCTTCATCACCGGCAAGGGAGTCGGGTCGCCCAATGGGATTCATTGGTCCGCCGTGGTGAACCAGTTTTTCGCCGTGGTCACCATGCCCAAGGAGCCGGCACCCATGCTCACGGCCACCCGTCGGGCCCAGAACTACACGAACCATTTTGCCGGCGAGAAATTCGAAGAGATCGGCTACCGCTACTCGATTGATTCGAGCTTCAGTTACTCGACCAACCAACTGATTCCCGGCCTGCGTCCGGCCGTCGTCCACAACTACCAGATCTACGTCGGCCCGAAGGAATACAAGACCTTCGAGAAGCTCAGCCTCGACATGAAGAACGATGTCGATGCGGTGATGGACTTCAATCCGCCCTTCGGCTTCTTCGCCCGCGCCCTGCTCCGCTCGATGAATGGTCTGCACAGCTGGGGGTTGACCTACGCCGGGGCCATCATCGCGATCACCGTCATCATCAAGCTCCTCTTCTGGCCGCTCACCAACGCGAGCACCAAGTCCATGAAACGGATGTCCGCCCTGCAACCGCAGATGAAGGAGATCCAGGCAAAGTACAAGGACAATCCGCAGAAGATGAATCAGAAGATGATGGAGTTCATGAAGGAGAACAAAGTCAACCCACTTGGAGGTTGTCTGCCCATGCTCCTGCAACTCCCGGTATTCTTCGGTTTCTTCACGATGCTTCGCAGCGCGGTGGAACTCCGCGGCGAATCATTCCTTTGGGTTTGCGACCTCTCCGCGCCGGATACCATTGCGCACATCGGCGGTTTTCCGGTAAACCCACTGCCCATCCTGATGGCCGTGACCATGTTCTGGCAGTCGAGCCTCACCCCGCCCTCACCCGGCATGGATCCCGCGCAGCAAAAGATCCTGAAGTTCATGCCGATGATGTTTGTATTCATCCTCTACAATTTCTCCTCGGCCCTCACACTCTACTGGACGGTCCAAAATGTCCTCACGATCATCCAGACCAAGCTTACCAAGATCTCTGACGCCAAGAAGGAAGCCAAGCAGGTCACTGGCCCCATGCCATCAACCGGGGGCAAAGGCGGCGGCAAGAAAAAGGGGAAGAAGAACCGACCCAACAACATCTAGGAATTTGTCATGACCACTGAACCGAAAGAACTCATCAAGGAACTTCTGGCCACCATGGGCTTTGAAGTCGAAGTCGAGGAAAAGGAATTCCCGACCGGACCGCTCTACGACATCAAGAGCGACGAATCCGGCCGCCTGATCGGCCGCCAAGGCGCGACGCTGGCGGACCTGCAATACCTCGTCAATCGCATGCTCTTTCGCGACAACGCCGACTCGCCAAAGATCACACTCGACGTCGGCGGCTACCGCTCCAAGGCCCAGCAGGCCCTCGTCGACAAGGCGCAGGACGGCGCCGAGAAGGCCAAGAAGAATGGCGACCTGGTGGAACTTGAACCCATGAACTCCTTCGATCGCTACGTGGTGCACAATGCACTCAAGGACGACGACGAGATCGAGACCTCCAGCGTCGAAATTGAAGGCAGCACCAAGAAGGTCATCATTATCCGCCCGAAACGGGCATGACTGGGACAATGGAACCACCCCGCGTCTTTGAATTACCAGACGAAGTCGCCCATTGGGACGACAAGCAGTTCTTCGTCTTCCTGCAGGAGCATCAGTTCGCCTACCAGGCCAAGCTGGAAGCGCTCAAGGCTGAAGGGAAGGAAGACAGCGACGAGTACCGCCATTGGCTGGCGCAGTTCGAACGCGTCGAAACGCACATGGCCGGCGATTTCAATCGCCGCTACTATCAGGGCTGATCTCCCTAAATTTTTGACACGCATTGGCGTCTCTGTAAGAACACGCCCATGCAATTCGTCAAACGTCTGCAAATCGTCGCCTCCATTCTGGTTGCGCTCACGTTGATCACCGGTGCCAGCCGGGCTGATCACCACCAGAAACAGAAGCCGAACATCGTCCTGATCATCTCCGATGACCAGGCGTGGACGGATTACGGCTTCATGGGGCACAAGATCATCAAGACGCCCCACCTCGACAAGCTGGCGTCGCAGAGCGTCCTGTTTCGTCGTGGTTACGTTCCCACGGCCTTGTGTCGCCCGTCGCTGATGACCTTGGCCACCGGGCATTACACCCATTCGCACGGTGTCACGGGGAACGATCCCTCGCGCCTGCGAACGGATCGTCGTTCACCGGAATACAACAAGCTGAAGGCGCAGCTGATTTCGAACATTGACCGCTTTGACACGCTTCCGGAACTCCTCGGCGAGCAAGGCTACCTGAGCCACCAGAGCGGCAAGTGGTGGGAAGGCAACTTTAAACGGGGCGGATTCACTCACGGAATGAGCCGTGGCTTTCCTCAACCCGGCGGGCGCCATGGCGACGACGGCTTGAAGATTGGACGCGAAGGTATGAAACCGATCGCCGACTTCGTCGATCATGCGATCGATGAGAAGAAACCGTTCTTCCTTTGGTACGCACCTTTCCTCCCACACACGCCGCACAATCCGCCCGCCCGTCTTTTCGACAAATACAAGGACAAGGTCGATTCCCCGCACGTCGCGCGCTACTACGCCATGTGCGAGTGGTTCGATGAAACCTGCGGCGAAATGGTGAATATTCTCGAAGACCGCAAAATCCGCGACAACACCCTCATAGTCTACGTCTGCGACAATGGATGGATCCAGAATCCGGCCAAGCGCGGCTACGACCAGCGTTCCAAGCAGACTCCCTACGAAGGTGGCATTCGCCAACCGATCTTCTTCAACTGGCCCGCCAAATTGAAACCGGCGGATCGCAAGGAACTCGTGAGCAGCATCGATCTCTTTCCCAGCATGGTGGCCGCTGCCGGCGCGCGGATGCCAAAAGGCCTACCCGGCTTGAACCTCTGGTCTTCCGTGCAGACCGGCAAGAAGATCAACCGCAAGGCGATCCTCGGCGAAGGCTTCGCGCATGACATCGCCGACCTGAAAAATCCCGAAGAGACCCTGCTCTATCGCTGGACCATCGAAGGCCGCTGGAAGCTTCTACTCACTTACGACGGCGAAGTGGCGGCCTACAAGACCACCCATCCGCGCACGGAAAAGCGCCCGCAACTTTTCGACCTCCTCAAGGACCCTCACGAAAAAAAGAACGTCGCCGGAAAACACCCGGACGTCGTGAAGCGACTGGTCGGCAGAATCGACAACTGGTATCCAGTGAAGGAACGGAAGGTCGTGAAGGTCTTCAAGTAACCGTCGCTGCGAACTCTTGATTCCTTGTCTTCATCGTTGTCCCAACCTCCGGGAATAAGACAAAGATGGAGGCAAGGATTGAGAAACCACGCTGCCTGAAAGGAAGTATCAGGCGGCAGGAGATTCCGGCCAGTCGAGCATAAATCCGGCAAGCTCATCGACCGTGGGCCCACGCCCGTTCCGGACGTAGTAGCCGCTGGTGCCAACCCCACATAGCACGCTCTGGGCATTATCGAGTCCCAGGAGTTGCCCGAGGCAGAAGCCCGCATTGAAGTGATCGCCCGCTCCGGTGGTGATCAACGGCTGCTCGATGAACGGACCGTCCAGATCTGCCACCTCACCGTTGCTCACCGCCAGCGCGTGCTTCACAGGATGCACGACGAGGGTCTTCACCTTCACCTGTTTCGTGATCTCACGCATGAGATCAGCGAGCGCTTCGCGGGAATCATCGCGCCGCTTCAAACCCAGCACTTCACCGATCTCAGATGATTCCTTTTCGTTCAGACCGAGGATGACGTCGAAGTAATCCCCAAAGCGCGCGATCAATTCAAGCGCTTCGCGAATGTCCGCGGGCGTTCGCTTCTCCGGATCGGCGAGATCGAAGAAAATCTTGTGCGAAGTTCTCGGTTTGCCATTGCAGATCTCGGCCAACACCTTCTCCCAGATCCGGCTCATGTACGGAATCATCGTCCAATTGACGAAGCCCACCAGGCTGCTGCCGAGAATCTTCGCGGCGAACTGCGGCTTGCCAAAGCGCTCGAGGATGAGATCCCAATTCACCTCGCTCAAGGGCGTCAACAAGGAGGCAAGAATCTTCCCGTCATGAAACTCGATGGCATTCGTGTGCCCCGGAATATTGATCGAATGCACCTCGGCCCGCTTCTCAAACTCGGCGAATACCGGGTGGACATTCGGATAACCCAAGGTACCCAGATAGGTGACGTGAATTCCAAAGCGCGCGAGGGCGTTTGACATGATCGGACCATTGCCACCGATCTTGGTGCGCTTGCTGACCAGTTCGATGTTCGTGCTCTGGCCCGCCGCCTGACCAATGCGGTTGGCCATGTCGGTGATCGTGTTCAGCCGCGTGTAGTTCTCCGCATCCTGCCTTTGATCAACGACGTGCACGATGTCATCGACAAAGCCGTCGAGACCGACAAACGCTGTCAGGTCAGATACCTTCTCCACATGCTCGCGTAGATACGCAGCGCAGGTCTCCCGTAGTTCCGGTGTGTTCGCCATCCTCAAAATCGTAACCGCTCAGTCGTCGGACTTCACGCCCAACACTTCCAACACGCGTTCGAGTTCCTCATCGCTGAAGAACCGGATCTCTACCGCGCCCTTGCCCTTGCGGTAACGCAACAGGACTTTCGTGCCAAAGTGTTCCTGCAGTTTGCTCTCCATGTCCGTGATGTGTGCATCGCGAACGAAGGTGGTCTTCGAACCGCCGCTGCCGGACTTCTTGGATTCCTGCCCCGACGCCGCCTGCAAATCCGAAGTCAGCTTCTCCGTTTCACGGACGTTGAGGCCGTCGCGAAGAATACGATCGACGGCAAGCAGCTGCTGCTCATGGGCGGACAAGCCGAGAATGACCTTCGCGTGACCGGCGGAGATGCGTCCATTGCGCAAGTGGTTCTGGGCTTCCGGCGCCAACTTCAACATCCGCATCGCATTGGTGACCGTAGCACGGCTCTTGCCAACCTTGATCGCGATGGCTTCCTGCGTGAGGTCAAACTGACGGGCCAATTCTGCGTAGCCCAAAGCTTCTTCAATGGGATTGAGATTCTCGCGCTGAAGATTCTCGACCAGGGCCAGTTCCAACACCGTGCGGTCATCCGCCTCGCGAACGATCACCGGCACTTCAAAGAGTCCCGCTTCCCGGGCCGCGCGCCAGCGACGTTCACCGGCGATCAATTCGTAAATCTCGCCCTGCTGGCGAACCACCAGCGGCTGGACAATGCCTTGTGATTTGATGGAGTCGGCCAGCTCATGGATGTTGTCATCCGGAAAATCTTTGCGGGGCTGGAACGGACAGGGACGGACCCGATCCAGAGGCACCTTCTCCACGGCCTCGCCAATGCCCTCGGATTGCGCCACCGGAGCCGGCGAAGTAGCGGTTCCCGGCGCTGACGCGGGTGTGTCGCTGCCCCCCAGCAGCGCGCTTAGTCCGCGTCCTAAAGCAGTCTTGGCCATCGGCGGAGATTGGAAAAAAGCGAAGGGGATGTCGAGATTCGATTGGAAGGAGCTTTGTCCGACGGGGAGGCTTGGCTAATGTTCGCCTCCGTGCACGAGGAATGCCGAACTCACGTGTTTGCCGTCGGGCTGGAACGATTCCAGCAACCGGCACTGGGCGCGGTGGAATACGCCACCGATTCAGTACGGGCCTTCGCCGAGAACTGGATTCGTCTGGGCTTGGATGCCGGGGACTGTGTCACGCTGATTGACGAGGAAGCAACCAAGACCACTGTCGAGTCACGCCTGCGACGCTGGTCGAAAACCGTGGGGACGGGAGACATGGTGGTATTCGTCTATAGCGGGCGCGGTGCAGAGCTGAATGGAAGGACCCTGCTCTTTGCCCATGATACCCAACCGGACGACCTTGAATTCTCCGCGCTGAACCTGGATGACGTCCTGCAATCAATCGATCGCTGCCAACCCGGAAAGACAGTTCTTTTTCTGGATCTTGCGAATGGCCTGCGGCTGGAACCCAAGCCCGATCACGTGATCTTCGCTTCGTGTGCGCCAAGCGAGGTCTCGCGGGCCAGCGGCATGATGAAACAGCGGCTTTGGCTTCACGCGCTCAATCAAGCCTTGGCAGGCAAGGTGAAGGGGCTCATAGGGGAGATCTACGCGGACCAATTGCAGAATTACCTGCAACAGGAGGTTCCGCGTTTGTTGCGAACCACTTGGGACGGGGCTGAATCGCAGACACCGGTTTCGCTTGGAGTACTGAAGGGGTTCCTCATCGCAGAACTGAAGCTCAACGAATCGCAGGGACTACAACCGATGTTGCAAGACTCCCGGTTGTTGGGCGAACGCCATGGACGCGTGAAAACTTTGAGTGGATTCCAAAAGCAACGCGGCCATCACGAGCCAGATCGACATTCACAGGCGGCCGTCAAATTCATCCAGAAGATCGGCGAAGGCGAGGTGGAGCAACACGCCACTCTGATTTACGAGCGATTGAAGGCGGCCTTCGGTTATCGGCATTCCGACCTGCACAAGACCACGGGCGAAGCCGCCGCGTCCATCCGCACCCGAGACTTCGACGTTGACGTTTGGTTGGAGCAGGATGAGCACGAGCGAGCGCACTATCGGATGGTAACCGAGGTGGGTGCACTTCGTAATCCGGAAGCGATTGTGTCCGACGCGTTCGACGAAGCATTCCAGGGAGTTTGTGACACGCTCTTGATAGAACTCGCGCGCCCCTTCCCCGTTGCCGAGAAAATTGAGGAATTGGAAGCGAACCCGGATTTCGCCGACTGCTTGGAGTACGACGGAGAAGCATCCTTCGTCCTCAGATTGAAGCGTCCACCATTGCGATTGGAAGTGTCATCAGACCGGATTCTGATTCGCCTGGCGGGCGCGGGCGGGTTGGCACAGTTGATTCGATATTCTTGGGAAGCTTTGCAGACACTGGATCGTGCGACACCATTGCTGTCCACCGACACCGGCAACGGATGAGTGGCATCAGGCAACCATCGAGAGGCATAAACGCCTGATTTCAGGGAGTTTACTGTAGCGTCGCCGTGGTTGCCTTGCCGCGATTGGAGCGATATGCTCATCGCTGTCCACGTTACGAAAAGCCCCTGTAAACGGGCCGTATTATGAGTTGGCAGGCTTCTGGCTCTTACAGCGATGACAAACTGTCCCATGGCCGCGAAAGCCGAGATAAATCGCTAACAACCAACATGCGACGCAACAAGCAATTCGTTAGCGGAACCAGCCGATGGCTTCTGCTGTTCGCTTTCAGCCTCCAACTCGCCCTCGGTGATCGAGCGTCAGGCGCTGCCTTCTCGGACTTCGACAATCCCGCCAATGACCAAGGCAAATTTGAACTGGGGCAGAATCTCAATCCGCCTGCTCCCGGGATCACCAATGGTCACATGCGTTTGGTCTGGGGAACGCCGTTGAACATCAGTTCGCTGACCTACGACCTCACGGACGGTGGACTCTACGATCGGATCGAAGCGGACTTTGATTTTCGGGTCATGGGTGATGCCGATGGTTTCGGCTTCCTGCTCTTCAATACCGCAATCTACGGCCAGAACGAAGTGGTACCGCGATTGGGCTTCTAAGGAGTGCAGGTCTACCAGGAACCGGCTGGCACGAATTCACTGGGGATCGGTTTTGATATCCACAAGGGAACCGAGGGACGGGTGGAAATGAACGACAATCACCTGTCGGTGCATTTCAACAATGCCTTGCTCGCAGAATTTGACGCGGGCCCGGTCGATCTGAACAGCGGTGATTGGATCCACGCGAAGATTATCGCCCGACCGGGTGACGGGCATTCGGATGTCAGTGTCATCCTCACGCCGACCAACGGCCCCCCTCATACCGTGTTCACAAACTACGCGGTCAACGGATTCGCCCCGTAAGAGAGCCGACCGCACTGGGGAGCGCGTTCCGGCAACTTTCTCACCAACGTGGTCGACCTCGACAACATCAACGTACAGTTCATCGACCCGGCACCGGTGATCTTTGAGTTTGGGTTCACCAATTTCGCGACAGTTGAAGAGGTGCCGGCTTTTGTCTACGTCAACAAGGTCGGCGCCAACAGCGATCCGGTAACGGTCGATTTCTTTACCAGCAACGGCTTGGCGCTAGCCGGCTCGGAATACGTCGCGACCAATGGCACGCTCTCCTTTGGTCCCGACGACATCATTCACCTCATCCCGATCCCGATCGTTGACAACACCAACTTCAATGGCGCCAAGACCTTCTCCGTGACGCTCACCAATGCCGGTGCCGGAACCACTCTGGCGGGGAACACCACCGCGACCATCACC
>JBMYQZ010000218.1:0-8272 GCA_049601855.1 Limisphaerales bacterium
CTACGCGATTGATGCCTTCAACGAGGACCTCCCGTTTGATCGCTTCATTACCGAACAAATCGCGGGCGATCTCTTGCCTTACAAGAATGACCGTGAACGCGCCCGCTTGTTGATTGCCACCGGCTTCCTGGCCTTCGGCGCGAAGGGTCTAAACGAGATGAACAAGCTGCAGTTCGCCGTGGATCAGGCGGACGAACAGATGGACACCGTCACGCGGGCGTTCATGGCGCAATCAGTCGCCTGCGCCCGTTGTCACGATCACAAGTACGATCCGTTTCACATGCAGGACTACTACGCGCTGCTCGGGGTCTTTGGCAGCACGCTCACGCATTATGGCACTTGGGTCGACGCGGAGAACAACAACTCCGGCAAGCTGATCAAGCTACCGGATGTCGAGGGTCAACTGATTCCCAATCCGCCGATGAGCAAGAAACGCCTGGCGGCCTTGAAAGCGCAGAAGGCCGCGCTCGACAAGGAAGAGAAGGACCGGAAGGCCGCCGCGGTCGCGGCTCGCAAACGCGGAGACAATCCCGGCGACTACTTCTCGCTGCGGGACGCTTTGCGCATCTACTGGCGACGCGGTGGGCTTGATGGCAAACTTGTGACGGTTGATGAGAAAGGCAACGCCCTGCCGCTCGCGATGGGCACCCTCGAACGCGAACGGATCGCCGATGCTAACCTGCTCGAGCGAGGTGAACTGAGCAAACCCAAGGAACCCGTGAAGCGGGCCTTCCCGCGCGTCGTCAAGCTCGACGGCATCCCCGCGCCGCCGCAACAGCAAAGCGGACGTCTGCAACTGGCGCTTTGGTTGACGCATCGAGATCATCCGCTGACTGCCCGGGTGATGGCCAACCGAGTATGGCGCTATCTCTTCGGTGAAGGGATCGTGCAGACCACCGATAATTTCGGATTCACCGGTGAACGGCCCAGTCATCCCGAACTGCTGGATTACCTGGCGCTCAAGTTCATCGACGGCGACTGGTCAGTGAAGTCACTCCTCCGCGAGATCGTGTTGTCCCGCAGCTACCGGATGAATTCCGAATGGCGGAAGTCGGCGTTTCTGAAGGATCCGGACAATCGCCTGCTGTGGCGGGCGAACAAACGGCGCCTTGACGCGGAGTGTATTCGCGATGCGATGCTGAGCGTGTCGGGCCGCCTGGATACCAACCGGCGAAAGGGTTCCTTGGTGGCAACTCTCCGCGGGCAATCAGTTTCCCTGTTTGGTTTCAACAAACAGATCCCGGCCGATCTGGATGGCTCGCGTCATCGTTCGGTGTATCTGCCCGTGGTCCGCGACCGACTGCCGGACGTGCTCGATCTGTTTGACTTCGCCGAACCAAGCCTCGTGACCGGCGATCGCGAAACGACAAACGTGCCGCTACAGGCACTCTACCTGTTGAACAGCGAATTCGTCATGCAGGAGGCCGCCGCGCTCTCGCTGCGTCTCAGGCATCTCGAACCGGAGGCCCGAATCCGCCGCGCATATCAACTTTGCTACGCCCGACAGCCAACCAAGGACGAACTGAAACTCGGCCTTCGTTTCGTCCAATCCACGGAAGACGCGGATACCGGTTTCCGTGCGCTTTGCCAATCGCTGCTCGCCACCGCTGAGTTCCGCAATATCGATTGATCATGAACACGCCTCCCTATTCTCGTCGCCGCATGCTCCAGTCGCTTTCGTCCGGCTTTGGATACCTGGCCTTCTCGGCACTGGCACACGATGCCGCGGCCAAGGAAGCCGGTCCATTGTTGCCGAAGGAGACCCACTTCAAGTCGCGCGCGAAACGCGTGATCTTCCTCTGCATGCGTGGTGGTCCATCGCACGTGGACCTGTTCGACCACAAACCGGAATTGATCAAACGAGGCGGCAAGATCGCCAAGCTCAGCAAGTTCGGTCGCGGAGCCAAACTGCTTCCCCCCGTGAAGCCACTCACACCGCAGGGACAGTCCGGTCTCATGATGTCGGAGTTCATGCCACAACTCGCGCGACACGCGGACGATCTCTGCGTGATCAACAGCATGCACACGGATTTGCCGAATCACGCGCCAGCCTTCGCGCAGATGCACACCGGGAGCTTTCAATTCGTACGCCCGTCACTCGGTGCCTGGACGCTCTACGGCCTCGGCACTCAAAACCAGAATCTGCCGGGCTTTATCACCCTGAGCCCGCCGGCCGACTTTGGTGGTGCGCGGAACTATGGTAGTTCCTTCCTGCCAGCTGTCTGCCAAGGCACGAAGATTGGCGGCAGCAGCATTCCGGATCTCTACGCGGCGCTCACGGGCAAGAGCGAAGAACCTGGCCCACCGATGAAACACGTGGAGAACACGAAGATTTCTCGAGACCTTCAGCGGGCACAGATCGATCTCGTGCAGGGACTCGACCGCTTGAAGCTGAAACGCGATCGATGGAATCCGGAGGTCGAAGGCGCCATCGAGTCCTTCGAACTCGCGTTCCGCATGCAGGACGAAGTTCCGAAGGTGCTGGATCTGCGACACGAATCGGAAACCGTTCGAAAGAAATACGGCGTTGGACAAGGCACCACCAACGAGCCCTTCGCCAAGCAATGCCTGCTCGCCCGTCGATTGGCCGAAGCCGGCGTCCGTTTCATTGAACTTACCGCCCCGGTCAATTGGGATCATCATTACATGCTGGAGTCCAATCTCGCCAAAGCCTCCAACGCCACCGATCAACCCATCGCCGCCTTGATCGATGATCTGAAACTACGCGGCATGTTCGAGGACACCCTGATCGTCTGGGCCGGTGAATTCGGTCGCACGCCCTACGGACAAGGCGGCGACGGGCGCGATCACAACAACAAGGGTTACTCAATCTGGATGGCTGGCGGCGGCGTGAAAGGCGGAATGAATCATGGCGCCACCGACGAATTCGGCTACAAGGCAGTGCAGGATCCCGTCCACATCCACGACTGGCACGCGACGATGCTTCATCTCCTGGGACTCGATCACAAACGACTCACCTTCAACTACGCCGGCCGGGATTTCAGACTGACGAATGTTTCCGGGAAGGTGGTAGAGAGGATCGTTTCCTGACGATTTCCGCTACGTGGCTTTGGTCCCGTCACGGCCGAACCACTTTTCGACCTCAGTCGGTTTGAACGCCCGCATCTGTTGCAACAAGCCCGCCGGTGCCTCATCCACCAGCAACATGTCACGTTGTTCCTGTCGCAACAGTTTCTCCGTGACCATGTGGTCGAGAAACTTCAAGAGCTTGTCGTAATACCCGGCGATGTTGAGCACGCCAATCGGCTTCGTATGGATGCCAAGCTGCAGCCAGGTGAATACCTCGATCAATTCCTCCAAAGTGCCGATGCCACCCGGCAAGGCAATGAAGCCATCGGCGCGATCTGCCATGAACTGCTTGCGCTCGTGCATTGAATCGACGTAAACGACTTCTGTGAGTCCCAGGTGCGTGACTTCCTTGTCCTTGAGCACACCAGGCATCGCACCAATGACCTCGCCACCCCCTGCCAACACTGCGTCAGCCACCTCTCCCATGAGCCCGACGTTGCCGGCTCCATAGACCAGACCGATTCCCTCGTCGGCCAGAAGTGTCCCCAGTTCCTTGGTAACCCGGGTAAATCCAGGATCGGCCCCGTGATTCGAGCCGCAATAGACGCAGATCCGTTTCACCGTCTATTTGCTCTCCATCTTCCAGACGCCCTTCCAATCCGGATGCGGCTCCGCAATCAGATGGTCACACCGCTCCAACATCGCCTTGCTTGGCCCGTCGTTGTTCTCGTCGATCAGCTTCTGGAATTTCCCTTTCGCCTCCGCAAACTTCCCGTCGGAATAGTCGGTGAAGGCTTCGTTGAAGGCGGCGATGATCCCCTCAAAATTCGCCGGCGAATTGGCCTGCTCCAACTCGTAAAGCACCACCGGTTCACTCTTGCCCTTGACGATCACACGATCAATGAGTCGATGCCGTCCCGGCTGCGTCAACTGCGTAAAGATCTCTTGCGAAACCAGCAGCTGCGCCCCGTAGTACTTCGTCAATGCCTCGATCCGGGCCGCCTCGTTGATCGTGTCACCCACCAGACCATATTCCATTTTCTTTTCGGAACCTTTGTTGCCGACCAATGCAAATCCGCAGTGCAAAGCCACGCCGTATCCGAAGATCGCCTTCACCCCGGGCTCCTGAATCTCTTTCACTTTCCGCATGCCCTCAATCAGTTCGCGCGCGGCGTGCAGCGCCTGATTCGGACCATCGGGCTGATCGTACGGAGCGCCCCAATAGCTCAAGAACTGATCCCCCAGGAAATGCTCGAGTTGCCCCGAGTGATTCATGATGGCGTCGGTCTGGGCTTCAAAGATCTGGTTCAGAAGCTTGAACATCCCGCCCGGACCGAGTTGTTCGGCCAAGGGCGTGGAATTCCGCAAGTCGGTCAGCAACAGGGTGACGGTGGCAGACTTTGCCTCCAATGAACCGGGATTGTTCATCACTTCCTCCATCACGGCGGGAGAAAAGTATTTCCCCATGGTTCCCTCAAACTCCCGCTTGTCTGCGTAAGTCCAGATGGACTGTATCGCCAGCGTGATCACGTTGGAGGTGTTCAACAACACCAGTGGTACACCAATTGATCCGAGAAGCAGGTTTTGATCATTGTACTGCCACCAAACAAACCACAAAAAGCCTGCGCTTATTGCAAGTCCGAGAAAGAAACGAACAAAATACTTCTTCAAGAGAAGAGTCAGCAAAACCACCAGAAAACCTGTGCACAAAACAACCAGTTGGTCGGTCTCTTCGCTCGTCTCCTCAATGAACTCTCCTTGAATTGCGGCGTTGATCATGTGCATGTGATACTCTGGACCAGGCATGCTCCCAAATGGGGTGTCGTGTTTGTCTTGGAACAAGCTGTTGTGTGGTCCCACCAAGACCAGTTTGTCTTTCAATCTTCCGTTTTCTTTCCACTTCGTCCGATAAACATCCCGATCGAGAATATGAGCGATCGAATTCATGACGAAGACACCTGGTCCTCCGGAGAATCGGATCATGGGCCGAGCCGAGACAGGGGGGAGGTTGCTCGCATATCCCATCACCGTCGCCGCCCGGGCGGAAAGCGAAGGGTAGACGACATCCTTTCCTAGATCGCCCAAGGTATCCGCCGGATTGGGATCCGCTTCTTGATCGTCCCACAGAGCCCGATACCTATCATGGTCTGAAAACAGATAGACTCCCCTTCTCACCTTTCCGTCGTCTTCCGGAAAGATATTGATCAATCCAACGCTCTCGTTTTGCGAAGTATCCAGAAACGGGTCGGGGATCACTGACAAGGGAGGGCCACTCACCTTCATATTGGCCTCCGAGTTTAGAAACTCGCTGCCAATAATGATTCTTGGAGAATGTTTCTGAATGACCTCGGCCAAATTTGTGTCCCCTCGCAACCGGTCGGGATCAATACCGAAGCGAATGTCAATGATCAGGCATTTGGCTCCCGCCGACATGATCCGATCGGCAAATTCCGCCCAAACGGCTCGACTCCATTTCCCCATCGTTTGCTCGGCAACATTGAGAATAATGTGGTCATCCCGAGTCATCTGTTCCGGGGTCTTCTGGTTCTTCTCCTGAACCTGGAAAAACCGCCCCTCGTACGACACCTCGTCAATTCCGATGTACTCGAATATCGCGGGATCGATCGGGCATTTGCGGCCGGCAACACTCATCTTGTCCTGAATGCCGTCTTCCAACACCCGGAACGGGTACGCCCGGTTGAAACCCGTCTTGTTCCCCGTCTTGAGGAAGAACGAAGCCGAGAGAGCCAAGGTGATTACACCCAAAATCAGGGTTCTATTGCGTTCGCGTGGGTCCACAGGTGAGGTATTTGAAACTTGCGGCTAATAACGACCTTGGAGATATTTCGCGAAGAGCAACACAGCGGTCAAGGGAAAGCACCCTCATGATAAAAACACTTCTTACTCTGTTCGCAATCTCTTGTGCAACAGACCTTTACGGGGCCGCGCTGACAAAGGCCAAGTTTACCCAGGTGGTAAACCAAGTTAAGGTCGTCGCACAAGGAACTCGATCCATCAGGCCGGCCGTCCTCGATGGCGAGTTTAATTCTCCAGATCTGATCCAAACGGGTCCGCGCTCTCTCGCGGAACTGACGGCACCGGACAAGACAATCACCCGCGTGGGGTCCAACACCATCTTTTCCTACGAAAAAAGCGGTCGGAACATCAACCTCCAACGCGGCAGCATTTTATTTCACTCTCCGAAAGGAAAAGGCGGAGGGGTCATCCGGACCAAGGCAGCTTCGGCTTCCGTGCTGGGGACGACCTTGATCGTTTCAGCGACGGTCGACGGCGGATTCAAGTGCGTGGTGCTGGAAGGCAAGGCGCAGTTGCAAATGCCCAACGGCAACTACCGGATCGCCCGCGCCGGACAGGTGGTGTTCGTGACCGGGACGGGTGGAGGTACGCCCGCCCCGCAGAACCCGACGACGCAGCCAACAACTGAGGCTCCCGCTCCCCAGCAGTTTGGCCCGACGATCGATATCAATCTTGAGCAACTAGTAGGTGGATCCAAGCTGGTGCAAAACTTTGAGAATCCGCTGCCTTCCTTGCCGAAGATCTTGAAGAGCGTGCAGTTCCAGCGGCAGAAGATGGATGAAGGCGCCTTGGTGCCAGAGCCGGAGCAGGTCGCGCCGGTGGTCGGAGCCCCGCAGCCGGAAGCGGTGCAAACGATTGCGCCAGTGCAGAACTCTTCCGTCGAACCTCTGATCGCGCTGGCCGATCGCTTCACCACGGCGATCGGCACCGATCTGCAGATTACGGGCACGCCATTCCCATCGGAGCACCTGTTCAGCGAGCGCGTGAATACGGTGATCCCCGGACTGGGCCAATCAAGCTTCCAAGGCTTGTTTGCCCGCAACATCGAGATTGTTTCCTCGGTGACCTCGCTGGACTTCACACCGTTTCTCTCCGCCCTGTCCTTTGACCTGGTGGCGGATGGCTCCCTGACCATCTCCAGTCCGAACTTGGACCTGACGTCCTCCAGTCTCACGCAGGCGGGAACCACGTTCGATCCGGGTCCGGACTTCGACCTGCGATTGATCGGTCGCACCGGGGTGAGCATTGTCGATGGTGCGACCATTCAAGCCAACCGGGTCGGTAATCTGAAGATTGCCTCCGGCACCAGCATGAGCCTGAACAACGTGTCCGTGATCAACAACTACCGCAGCGTCGACCTGAATACGCAGAACGGACTGTCCGTGAATGGCGGTTCCTTCCAGACCCCGCAACAACAGGGCACGAGCTATGGCATCACCTTCCGCTCTGCCGGCGGAGACGTGAACGTGAACAATGCCTCGTTCTTCACAGCGAACCTGACGATGAACGCCGCGCGCGATCTGAACATCAACAACATCTCCCTGTCCGGCGCGTCAACCGTCGCCCTCTCGGCCACCACGGTGAATTTGCAAAACATGAACTTTGCTTCAGGATCGATCGTCGACCTGCGTTCCTCCCTCGGACAGCTCGCGCCAAATCCGAACACGGGCGCCGCCTCGGTGCCCGGCCACGTCAATTTTATCCAAAACGTGAATTACTCGGGCAACCCGGCCCAATTCCACGTGCTGGGTCCGCGCAACGGTTCCACCGCACCCGGGGTCTACATTTCAACTAGCAACTGACACCTTCACGCCGCCAAAGCACCCAATGAGCGTCCTTCGTTTCACGACCATCTCCCTCCTGCTGTTCGTCGGCTCCCTGCCCCTCACTGCGCAGGTCAATTCCGCGGTCGGGCAGGTCCAGTTGCAGGACCAGCGTCAGCAGCTTGAAGACACGCTCAAGCGAGCCCTGGAGCGCGCCGTCGCCGGCAGCAACGAGATCGATGTCGCCCCGGAACTCTTCACCGGCGAAATCCAGGATGTTGGCCCTCAGCAAATCCTGCGGCAGAAACGCAAGAAGCGCTGGCTGGATCTGCGCATGGACAGCCAGTTCTTTTACACCTCGAATTCGGATCTCACGGAAAACGGCACCGGCTCGACGCTCTGGGTCAATTCACTCGCGTTGGCCCTCGGCCCGGAAGTGGTCGATGTCCGCGGCGGCGAACTTCGGCCCCGGCTCGGTTATCGTCACCAATGGTTCAACTACAGCATTTTCGGCAACGAGCCCGGTCCGGGGGTCGTGGACTTCGACGTGCAGACCCTCTACGGCTACCTGCAATACAACACTCACAAGGAATGGGAATTCCTCGCCGGATTCGAATACACGCGCCTGGTCAATCACCAACCGGACTACTTCTCTTACGCCG
>JBMYQZ010000219.1:0-8268 GCA_049601855.1 Limisphaerales bacterium
CCACCTGCCCGGTTTCCTTCATCTTGGCAAAGATCTCCTGCGCTATCTTCTGGTGGCCGCCGATGGTTGGATGCACGTGATCGAGATACCAATCAAAGCCCGGCACGCCAACCGGACTTAGCGAGGCGAGCGCTTCATCTGCATTCACGAGAATCAGGTCATGATCAGACGCCAGCGCTTCCAGGTGCAGCCGTTGAGAATCCAACATTCGCAGCGGACAAACATCGTCGTCTTTGGCCGAGAGATAGTGAGACGCCATCTTGTCCGGTCTCTCCTGTCGATCCCACACCTTCGCAATCCGGTAATCCAACAGGGCAAAATCAGAGTCGATCTTCAACGCTTCGTCATAAGCCTCCCACGATGATACGAAATCCGACGATTCAGCCTCTGATCCCTGCTCAAAAAGGCCCTGCCAGATCTGTTCCTTCGCCGCGCTGAGATCTGGACGGTGCTCCGATTTAAAGGGAGGACAGTCGCGCAGATTGGAACCCAATTTCACGATAATCAGGGGCACGTTAGCTTCATCGCATATGCGCACAATCTCGCGCAGCGATTCCTCGAATTGCCCGATCACCCTCGTTTGCCAAGCGGGATCGCGGTGATAGGAGGCGTATCCGTTCAAGTTATCCAAGCGGGTCTTGAATCCGCCTTCGACAGCCTCGGCTACCGGTTTGCGTTCACCCCGGTGAAGGACATTCCTCCCCACCGAAACGACTCGCAACCGGTCTAACCGCTTGCGCAGCCAGGAGCGTTTCTTGAGCTGGTGATAGGTGCGATCCTCAAGAAATTCATTATGTCCGGTTGCCAACACGATGGCATCCGGCTCGTACGCGACGACTTCGCGGATCATGGGAACGATGCGATAGCTGGCGTACGAGATTCCACCGCAATTGAGCACCTCGTAGCGACGTGAGTCGTCACGGGCTTGCAGTTCGATCTCTAGCCACTTGGGGAAAGCGGTATCCACCTGATACGGCCGCCCATGCACCGTCGAACCGCCGAAGCAGAAGATGCGGTAGCCGTTGCTCGGTTTGGATACCGCGAATGACTGCGGCGCCAGAAACGGCTCCCGCGCCTTGGCGGTGCGATAAGACTCCCCTGCTCTTTCGAACACGGATACTTCGCCACCAAATTCAGCGTACGGATCATGCGCAGTCCCTCCGATACCGAAAAGGCGCAGACCGATCTCCAACAGAATAATCGGCAACAGCCCGACCAAGACCGCCAGCCATCCGAAACGACGACGTTTCACGGGCGATTGATTAATTGGTTTTGTTTCGTCGGCTTCCACGAATATCCTGCGCGCCGGAAGTTATCATGAGCGAACCTGTCAATCCAAGCGCGCCTCGCGGATCCAGCCTTCTCTGGCTGCTCACTCTCGCAACCCTTGGACTGGTCACGGCGAACGTCTGGCTGTTGAACAAATCGCTCAACGAACGACGGCAGGAAAACTTGGAACGACAGTTCTGGATCGTCAGCCAACCCGGATTCACCGCCGATCAACGCAACGCGGCTTTCCTCGCGTTGGTTCAACAGCACAACTTCGAATGGGGCAGCGCGAAACTGCATGGATTGGAACTCGATGAAATCAATTTGTCCGGCGTAGTCCTACGGCGCGCAGATTTCCACGACACGTCGTTCAAGAATGCGGTCCTGAATCACGCGGACTTTTCCTCGACAATCCTGCGCACGACCGTTTTCGACGGGGCGAACCTGGAACAAGCCGACATCAACAGCAGCGATCTGTATCGCTCAAAACTGATCAGCGTGAATCTCAAGCGGGCCAACTTGCAGGCCTCGATCTGTCAGGAAGCGGATTTCTCCGATTCGGACATGCATGTAGCCGATTTCTCAGAAGCCGATCTCCTGCTCGCGAAACTGGATTCCACGCGGCTCGGTGGTGTCAATTTCACCAGCGCCCGGCTGGAGGCCGCGTCGTTCAAGAAAGCCGACCTTTCCCTCGCGCGACTGAGCGGGGCCGATTTAAAGGACACGGACTTCACCGACGCCAATTGGTGGCGAGCTCGGGGATTGACTTCCGCCGATCTGGCGAGGCTGACCAAGGATTTTCCGCCTTCAACGAATGCGCCTGCGAAACTGCAGCAGGACTTCAAGGCATGGATCAATTCGAGGAAGTGACCGACGCTTCCTCCTCCGGATCGTCGGCCAGTTGATTGCGGCGATTCTGCAGGATTTTCACGATCCAGATCACCACAAAGATCAATCCCGCCGTGGCCGAGATCATCCCGGACGTCCGAGTGTCTTCAAACCCGAACCATTTGGGAACCGTCAGCGCTCCCACATGCCCAAGCACTGCGGACACCAGCGCGATTACGGCACTGAGCACGATCATCGTCGGCAATCGATTCGTAAGCAGATAGGCCGCCGCCGGCGGAACGATCAGCATGGCGATCACAATGATGCTACCGACCGATTCAAAGGCCGCCACGGTCGTAACCGCAACAACCGTCATCAGCAGGTAGTGCATCAAGGTGGCATTCACACCGACCGTTGTGGCCAAGGCCGAATCGAAGGCGCTGAGCTTGAGTTCCTTGTAGAGCAACGCGATGAACAGAATGTTCAAGACCATCGATCCCCCGACCACGAGCGCCGCCCGTGGTAATTCGATGTTCCCGATTTTCACCATGTCCAAGGGTGTCAGTTCGATGGCGCCATAGAGCACGCAACCGGGATCAAGATCCACATGGTCGGCGGCTTGTACAATCAGCAGCAGTCCAAGAGCGAACAACGTGGTGAAGACAATTCCCATCGCTGCCCCTCGATCCACCTTGCCAAACTTGCTGACCCACTGCGTGAAAACAGCGGTCAACACACCGGCCGCGGCCGCCCCGATGAACATGGAGACACTGGCCCGACTGTGCGTGATGAGGAAGGCACTGGCAAGTCCCGGAAGAACAGCGTGACTGATCGCATCGCCCATCATGCTCATGCGGCGCAACACCAGGAAGCAACCAGGCAGCGCACAGGCCACCGCGCAGAGACTGCCAACGATCACCACCCAGGTGTCGAACATGGTCCAATTCATGATTGGCCCTCCGTGGCTTCAATCGTGTGCGGACTCGTCGGCACATTCAGGATCGGCAGACTCGAGCCAACTTCGCTCTCCAACTGGCGAACCATCTCGGCGCCCAAGACGTGTTCGACCATGTCGGCGTCGCGATCAACGTGGCTGGGTGCGATGTCGGCATGGCGGATGAGAAAGAGTTCCCACAGCCGGTGATTGCGCGTCACGCGAGCGGCTTCTCCAAATCCAGATTCGGAAAGGCGCACCGTGTTTTGCGGACTGGCTTCGACGTGATCTTCCCAGGCCGCCGTTCGCAAGAGTCCGTTGAGCGTGCGTAGCGACCAGGAACGGTGCGCCAGCAATTCGTCGAACTTCACCGGAAGATTCTCGATCGGACCGGTCAAGTCCTGACGATTGCCTTCGAGAATTTCGTAAACGGCACGTAGCAGATGCTGTCTCCCGACCTTTCGTTGCAGCTTCACCTTGTTGAGGTACCGGAGCAGGACACCACGAGCGGAACCGAAGATCATGCTGAACAAGAAGATGGTCGCGGCCACCAAGACGATCAGCGCCCCCGCCGGCAACCCCGGGAACAACGCTGAAACAGAGGCCCCAAGCCAACCGCTCACTCCCCCGATGATGCCGGAGAGCAAGAGCATCTTGTGCAGATCGTGCGTCCAGAAACGGGCGGCGGTCGCAGGCGTGGTGAGGAAGGCAATGATCAGGATCAGGCCCACGGCTTGCAGACCGATCACAGTCACTGCCGCCACCAACGCCAGCATCAACACGTCGAGAAAACCGGTCGGCCAGCCCTGCGCCGAGGCAAATCCCTCGTCAAAGCAGAGAATGGCAAATTCCTTCGTCAAAATCACCGAGGCAAGGCCCACGACTCCGGTCACACACGCGATCAGGACGAAGTCCTTCCAGACCATCGAAGCGGTTTTGCCGTAGATGAATCCTTCGAGCCCGGCAGAGCTCGCTTCGGGCATGTTCTGAATGATGCCCAAGAAAGCCACCCCGATGCCGAAGAAAACGCTCAGCACAATTCCCATCGCGGTGTCGTCCTTGATACGCGTGGTATTGCGGATGGCCAGGACCATCAACACGCCAAGGAAGCCGGTCACCGTGGCGCCCGTCAAGAGGCCGGGCAGACTCCGGCCTTCGCCGCCCAGTTTCACCGCGATGATGAAGGCAATGGCGATTCCCGGAAGTGTCGCGTGCGATAGCGCATCGCCCATGAGCGAGCGCTTGCGCAGCAGGAGGAAGGTGCCGATGAGTCCCGAGGTGATTCCGAGCAGCGTCGTGCTGAGCACCACCAATCGCGTGTTATAGCGCTTCAGCAGCAGGACTTCCCACAGATCGTCGAAAAATGTGCTATCGCTGGTCTCGGTCGCCGCGTTGGCACACGCCACGCAGCCGAGCAATCCGAACATCAAGCACCAGCGCAGTTTCATGCGATCCTCAACCGACGTGGCGCAGCGCCTCGGCCGCGTCGTCGAGCAGACTTAGGCGGCCACCGTATGTCTTCTGCAGGTTGTCACGGGTGAAGATTTCTTCCGATGGACCGGAAGCGACCACGCGCATGTTCAGCAGGACCAGCCAGTCGAAATAGCGCGTCACCGTGGCGAGATCGTGATGCACCACGAGACAGGTCTTGCCACGCTCCTTCAACTCGTGCAGCAGATCGACGATCGCTTTTTCCGTGGCCGCATCGACCGCGCTGAAGGGTTCGTCCATGAAGTAGAGATCCGCATCCTGCGCCAGCGCGCGGGCAAGGAAGACGCGTTGTTGCTGCCCCCCGGAAAGCTGGCTGATCTGCCGATCGGCATAGTCGCCGATACCGACGCGATCAAGCGCCTCACGGGCGAGCTTCTTGTGCTCCTGACGGACCCGTCGGAACCAACCAATGCGGCCGTACAACCCCATGGCGACCACATCGAGTGCGCTTACCGGAAAGTCCCAGTCCACCGATTCCCGCTGTGGCACGTAGCCGATCAAGGAACGCTGTTTGCGATAGTCCTTGCCGTAGATGCGAACGTCGCCAGAGGTGCGTGGGATAAGATCGAGGCAGGCCTTGATGAGCGTGCTCTTGCCGGCGCCATTGGGGCCGACAATGCCGACCAGCTTGCCTTTGGGGATATTAAGGTCGACGTCCCAGATCACCGGCTTGCGGTGATAGGCGACGGTAAGATCATGAATGGCCAGGGGGACATCGTCCGGATGCTCGCGAATGCCCCCGGTCACCGACGGCCGCGAGGCCTTACCCGTTTCGTCGGCAATGGCGTCAGAACTCATTGCGGGTATTCTAGTGCGACAATTTCCCCTGCCAACCCTTCTCGGGAGCTTCGCCCCCGAGGGCACGCGCGATGGTGGTCACATTGTGGTCGATCATGCCGAGGTAGGTGCCTTCGTAGGTGCCGGTCTCGCCCATGGCGTCGGAGAACAATTCACCACCCTTCTTCACGTCAGCCCCACGCGCCTTGGCGCCTTCGATCAATGCGTTGATGTTCTTTGCCGAAACCGAGCTTTCAACAAACACTGCCGGGATCTTCCGCTTCACGAGCAAATCGACCAGGTTCTCGATGTCTTTTACCCCAGCTTCGGATTCGGTGCTGATGCCCTGAATACCACGCACCTCAAGCCCATAGGCACGGGCCAGGTAGTTGAAGGCGTCATGCGCGGTGACCAGCACGCGCTGAGATTTGGGAATCGAGCCGAGGGCCTTCTTGGCGTAGTCGTTGAGACTGTTAAGTTGTTCAATGTAAGCAATGGCGTTGCCTTGGTAGGAGCTGGCGTTCTTCGCGTCGAACTTGGCCAAGGAATCACGCACCACCTCAACGGCCTTGATCCAGCCCTGGACGTCCATCCAGACATGGGGATCGTAGTGCTCGGCCTCGTCGGTCATGACGTAGTCGCCTTGGTTCAGAATCGCTTCCGTCACGGCATGAACGGGTTTGCCGCTTGAGGCCACGCGCACAAGGACGTCGCCCATTTTGCCTTCGAGCATCAGGCCGTTGTAAAAGACGATATCCGCGCCTTGCAGGGCTTTCACATTCGAGGCGGTAGGCTTGTACAGGTGTGGGTCCACGCCTTCACCAATGAGACCATTGACCTCCGCGTGTTCACCGGCCACAACCCGCACGATGTCCGCAATCATGCCGACGGTGGCAACGGTCTTGAACGGATAGGCTGAAGGGCCAGCGCTGGGTTGGTCGGATTTCTTGGCATGGTCGTGACCGGAATGATCGTGTCCATCGCCTTTGGGTTGGCAACCAGTCAGGGCCAGTGCGGCAACGGCCGCGAGGAGGGCTTGCGTTTTGTTCATGTCTTAATCCTTCGTCTGTTTCTTGGCCTTGGCGTTCAAGGCGAGTTGTTCGGCGGCCTGGCTGGCCTTGATCAAATCGGAGGTGGAACCGGCAATGCTGCCATCAACTTCCACAATCCAGTAGTGGGGAGTGGGCATCTGGCTTACGCCCAGCGGCCCGGCAAGCGTCGAAACGGCACTGCCATTCTCGGTCACCAACTGAGTCCACGCCATGCGATGTTGCTTCACGTGTCGTCGGACCTGGATCAGGTTATCGTCCACCGGCAGGCTCACCAGCGCGACATCGCGACGGTCCTTCCAACTCCCGTTCAAACAACGCAATCGCGGGACAACGGCAAGGCACGGTCGGCAGTTGAGCGACCAAAAATGCAACACCGAAACCCGACCACTCTGCTTGCCAATGCTCCATGTCTCGCCGTCGAGTGTTTTCACCGGCAAAGCGGGCAGCTGCGGGCGCTTGTTCGGTTCTGCGGCGTCGGACACCACGCCCGTCAGGAGCGTGCCGATCAGAGAGACCATGACGATTCGGGAGGTCATCAGAATTCCAGGGTCAGTCCGGCGTAATAGGTCCGGGGAAACCTCGGACCCATCACATAGGCAGGATCACGATAGGGACCGTTATCCAGATCATCTTGGAAATCGTTGAAGAGGTTCTTGATCGCGATGCTGGCCGTCAGGTCTCGATGCTCGGCGAGCGCCCAAGTGCGGCTCAGACCGATATCCACGACGAAGAAGTTGGGCGATGTATCCAACGTGTTGTTAATCTGAGCCCCGGTCGTCGAAACGCTGTTCACATGCGGGGCGCTCATGCGACCGGTTAGCTTGCCGGCGACGTAGCCGGCATAAATGCCATCATCGTAGCTGAGCTTCACGACACCATAGCGATTGGGCGTGCGCTCGTAGCGCTCGGAAAAAATCGGATTATCGACCGCGTTGCCCGGCTCACCAATGAGCAACTGAGGTGATCCATACTCGGAGCGTTGTTCAATGTAGCCGATCTCGGCCGCGTAGTTGCCCAAGGAATAGGACAGGTTCAATTCGATGCCATAGATTTGCGCGGAACCTGAATTGATTTTGGTGGACTCGATAATCCCTGGCGTCGCGGCCAAGTCCGTGGACGGATCGTTGATGAACGTGTCGTTCAATTTCGTGTAAAACAGGCTGCCGTCAAAGGTCCAGCGATTGTCGATCCGCCAGTTCGGTCCGAACGAGAACGACAGTGACCGCTCTTCCTGCAGCGTCGGGCTGAGCATCACCACCTCCACTTCGCCACCGACGTTGGCGATGTGCAGGTCTTCGTCGAAAACCTCCGGTGCACGAAATCCAGTGGAGGCCGACAAGCGCCAGTCCACTTGGGTGCTGGGGCTGAATTTGAGTGCCGCCCGCGGAGATACGATCGGGTCGTCGACCTTGGAGTGTTTGTCTCCTCGCAATCCCCAGATCAATTCCCACTGGTCATCCATGATCCAGCTGTGCTGAGCATAGAGGCCGAAATTGTCGTACTGATCGTCCAACACGCGCCCCAACCCGCTGGTGTCCTCAATCGACTCCAGCCGCGTTTGAAATCCGTAGGTCAAGGTGTGGCTGTCGGTCATATAGCTGTTCGCGCTGACGTCCACCGTGGTAAGCAGGTTGTCGGTGACGCCGTATCCAAGACCCGGTGTCCAACCCGCCACCGGCGCCGTGATCGCAAAACCCGGGAATCGCGCAGCCAGACGCGCATTGACCGCCGCGGTCGGATGGCCGAATACGCTGACGCCGCCGTAATAGCTGTCTCTGCCTGTGTGCGACAGTGACAGTCCGGCCCGGTAGTCGAACTTGTCAGAAATCGTCTGCTTCAGAGTGGCGATTCCGACGTGCCGCGCGCTTTTCAACTCCTCGGTGATGAAGGCCTCATTGGCGGCGATATCCAGAGCTT
>JBMYQZ010000220.1:0-8264 GCA_049601855.1 Limisphaerales bacterium
ATCGGAACCGAGGTCGTACAATTCCCTCGGGTGAGCGGAACCGAATTGGTCCGTGCGGGTCAGCAGTTTCCAACGGGCGTCACGCACGCCCCGGTAGTTGGCGGCGGAGCCGGGACGTGCCCCGGCGAAATAGTGAAAGTGCTTTCGCGGGCCGGTCTTCGTTTTGCCAGAGAGCAGCGGCCAAAGATTCTTGCCGTCAATCACGCGATCGTTCGGTGGCTCGACACCGGCGAGATGGGCGATGGTGGGGAGAATGTCCAACGTCCCCGCGATCGCTTCGGTCCGACGACCACCCGGGATCTGGCCCGGCCAGTGGAAGATCCCGGGCACGCGCACGCCGCCTTCCCAGGTGCTTCCCTTGCCCTCGCGTAACAATCCGGCGGAACCTCCATCAATGCCGTAACCCTGCCAGGGCCCGTTGTCGGAGGTGTAAATGACGAGGGTATTGTCGGCGATGCCAAGGGACTTGAGTTTCTCCAGGATCTGTCCGCAACTCCAGTCGACTTCCATCATCACATCGCCAAAGAGGCCACGGGATGATTTGCCCTTGAACTTGTCACTGACGAACAGGGGAACGTGTGGCATCGGATGGGCCAGGTAGAGGAAGAAGGGGTGGCGGTGTTTCATCTCGATGAAATCCAAGGCCGCCTCGGTGAAACGGGTGGTGAGCTGAGTCTGGTCCGGGTTCTTCTCGATCACCTGATTGTCGCGCATCAGCGGGAGGGGAGGGAATCCCTGTCCGCGCTCCACCTTGTAGTAGCTGCCTCGACCGGCAAATCCGGTATACGCGGCGCGCTTGCGGATCTGCAGCATGAGCGCGTCTTCGTTTTCGCGTGGCGGCATTTTCGGGTGGTAGTTCCACATGTCATTGGAGAAGGGCAGACCGAAGAAATGGTCAAAGCCCTGGTTGAGCGGCAGCAGCGGCGCTTCGTCGCCGAGATGCCATTTGCCAATGTGCATGGTGGCGTAGCCGGCCGGCTTCAACATGTCGGCGATCGTGATTTCGTCCGGATGCAGGCCGTTCTTGGAACCGGGGCTGGGATTGAACGAATGACCGACGCGCGCGTGGTAGCAGCCGGTCATCAGCTGTGCCCGCGATGGGCCACAGAACGGCGCCGCGTAGAAGCTGGTAAAACGAATCCCCTCCGCAGTCATGCGATCGATATTCGGAGTTTCGATATTTGGCGAGCCGTAGCAGCCCAGGTCACCGTATCCCTGATCGTCCGTAAATATGATGATGACATTCGGTTTCTTGGCTGCGTGAGCCACTGACGCGACGAAGAGGAGGAGTAATATGTGAAGAGTCTTCATGAGGGTAACGCTGCTGAAATGCCGGAAGAGGTCTCGACGTCGATCCACGATGGTCGAAGAACTCCCGCCGCGATGTCGGAAACGGTTATTGATCAATACAGGTGGCCTACCTGCTTGGCGTAACCGTTCAGGTGTTTTGTGGGAACGTAGATCTTGGTTTCGATATCCTTGTGGCGTTTTTGTGACCATTTGGGATGAGGAACGTCGGGTTCCACGTTTCCAAGGAAGGGATAGGCGGCGGGCCAGGCGGTTTCCCACAAGGTCTTCGGCTTTTCGCGCGTGAACTCGATGGAGTCGATGGACTTGATGCTCTTGAAACCATACTTCCAGGGAATGATCAGGCGGATTGGAGCGCCGTTTTGCGGAGGGAGTCTTTTGCCGTAGATGCCCGTGACGACCATGGTGAGATCGTGCATCGCTTCGTCCATGCGCAATCCTTCGGTGTAGGGCCACGGGTAATGCGGGAGCTTGGCGATGCCGGGCATTTCGTCCGGCTTTAAAGCGGTGGCAAATTTCACGAACTTGGCATCGGAACTCGGCTTGAGTTTGCGCAGCAGTTTGTGCAATGGGAACCCCGTCCACGGAACGACCATTCCCCAGGCTTCCACACAGCGGAAGCGATAGACGCGTTCCTCAAGACCGAATTCGCGGACGAGATCATCGGTGTCCAGTTCGACGGCTTTGTCGCAGAGTCCACCAGCCTTGATTTTCCAAGGCGAGGTGCGGAAATTCGCGGAGACCTCGGCGACTTCAGACTTGTCGGTGGTGAACTCGTAGAAGTTGTTGTATTGGAGCGCATACTTCGGAGGGGTGATATGCAAAGGAGGCGAATAGAGGCCATTGCGTTTCGCGGGGTAGGGACTGGCGCCCCGGGCGGTTTGTGATTGCGCGAGCAATGCGCTGGCACCGACGAAGCTCATCTCCTTTAGGAATTTACGCCGATTGCGATAGATGTGTTCCGGCGTGACTTCACTTTCGGGGATGTGCCAATCGGGGCGCGTGATGATCTGGGCCATGAGTCGAAGATGAGGTACCCGGGCGTCCTCTGCATCAAAAAAGGATGTCCAAAGCTCTTGTGCCGCAATAGGTTCCGCGCGTGATCGGGGAGCCTCCAATCCTGTTGCCGGAAATGCCGTCCGAGCCCGTGGAATCGGCGCCGCTGATCGGGGAACCTCCTATCCTGCCGGAACCGCCTCCACCCAATCAGTTGGAGTGGCGGGAGCGGTTTCATGGACTCGATATCCTGCGGACCTGGGCGATGCTGCTGGGGATCTATCTGCATGGGGTGTTTTCGTTCATTCCGGGAAATGGCGATTGGTTGGTGCACGACAACCAAGCGCATGATGGATTCCGTGATTCGCTGCTGTTGATCCATGGATTTCGCATGCAGTTATTCTTCGTGCTGGCCGGATTCTTTGCCCGCTTGGTGCGGTTGAGAATCGGGGCTTGGAGATATCTCGGACGAAGGATGGTGCGGATCGGCGTGCCGTTCCTGCTCGGAATGATCGTGCTGGGGCCGATGGTCTACTTCATCTGGCAATGGGGGGTAGATGTGCACGGCACCGTCGAGGATTCGGAACTGGGTCGGATTCCGAAAACTCTCGCGAAGTGTCCCACGGCGCATCTGTGGTTTCTGCAGTACCTGCTCTGTCTCTACGTAGTCGCCTTTCTGTTGGATCCCTTCATGTGGCTGTTCACCCGGGGCTGGTTGGGCCGCTTTTTCGATTTTCTCGCCTCGACGTTTATGAGGATTCCCCTGAAGACGCTGATCCTTCCCTTCGTGGTGATCTGGTTCCTCCTTCCGAAATCGAGTGGAGAGCACTCCGATGTGATGATGTCAGGGCGCGCCTTTGTCCCGCTGGTAGGAGGACTGGGCTACTACGCGATCTTCTTCTTCTTCGGGTGGGCGCTTCATCGCGGCGTGGGACGATTGCCGGCATTGGGAAGAGTCTCTCAACTGATACTGCACGGACTCTCAATTCCGCTGGTGGTGTGGGCGTTTCATCATTTCCGGGAAAACGCGTGGGATTACATCGATCCCCGCGCTGGTAATCCTCAAGCGCGAGCCATGTTCGTCTACTACTACCTGTACTCGGTTTACACGTGGTCGATGATCTTCTTCACCATCGGGTTGACGATGCGACTGTTCAAACGGCGGCGCGCCAAGGTGGAGTACATGGCTGATGCCTCGTACTTCTTTTACTGGCTGCATTTTCCCGTGGTCCTCCCGCTCCAGGTCATCGTGGCGCGTTGGGACACCAACGGCATTCTAAAGGTCGTCTGGATCGTCGGAATTGCTTGCCTGATGATGTGGCCGATCTATCACTTTGGCGTTCGCTACACGTGGGTGGGGCGTATCTTCAATGGACGGCGGGAGCGGGCGGTCACCTGAGGAATGGGCGCACGATTCGCGTCCAGAGGGCGTAGCCTTTGGCGTTCAAGTGGAGACCATCGGCCACGAAGATGTCCGGGCGGGGCATGCCGTCCGCTGCCAGCATGTGATCGGCGGTGTTGATGTAATTGAGGTGGGTCTGCCGTTCGCAAAACTCCCGGACCAATCGATTGGCTTTGTTCACCCGGTCGATTTGCGACCAGCGTTTGAAACAGGGAGTGATGGCGATCCAGGAAATGCGCGTATTCGGAAGCTTGGCGCGGACGATGCGATCAAACTCGATGAAGTCCGCGAGGACCTGTTCGGGCGACTTGCCCGCATTGATGTCGTTGGATCCGGCAAACATCACAACTTGGCGGGGCCGATAGGGGATCACAATTCGGTCGGCGAAGAGGATCGAATCGGCGATTTGGGATCCGCCGAAACCGCGGTTGTAGACCGGCAGTTCCGGGAAGTCCTTGGCGAGGGTCTTCCACCCCCGAATGCTGGAACTGCCGATGAAAAGAATACCGTCTTTCGCGGGAGCCTTCTCGTGGTCAGATTTTTCGAACTTGGCGATCGATTTCTCCCACTTTTCAGCGTTGCCGGCGGATGGCGGTGGGAGTTCTGCCGCCACCGAACTGAACGCGACGAGGAGTGGAATGAGAAACCGAAGATGATGCATCCGCGAAGGCTGGAGAACGGCTTGGCCGCGTCCAAGCAAATTTTCAATCACGGAACAGGCGATAAGACCTACGGGAGGTGCCGATCTCATTGGTGAGCACATTGAAGAACAAGCCGTTGCTGTTGATGAGAAAAATCTGGTCGGTCAACAGCTGCCACTGTGTCCCGGAACTCAAGAGGTTGGTGGACGCCTGCACCTGAAACGCGGCGGCGGACGCATTCCAGCGAAGCTCGACGGCATTGGTGCCGGCCAGCTTGGTGACGAACAGCACGTCTTCGCCTACTCGAATTGCGCGCATGAGCGAGGACTGATTGTTGTCGAAGCGAAACACCTCGCCTTGTGCGGCGCTGACACCGGATACGATGTCATAGCCACCAAATACATTGGCCGTGGCTTCCACCGTGACCTGCACGCTCGTGCCGTTCGTCAGACTCACGAGATTACAAGTGACGACCTGTCCATTGAAACTAGCGGTGCCGACAGCGCTGGTTACCGAATTGATCGAGAATTGCGGATCAAAAGTTGTGGTCAGCTGAACTTGCGTGGCGATGGATGGCCCTTTGTTCGTGATCGAGATCAAGACATTGAAAGTCTCTCCTCCATACACCACGGGAGGGAGCAAAGTCTGAGTAATGGCCAGGTCGGTGTCCATGGTCACCACCAGATTGGTCGCCGATGACACGGTGTCACCGCTGGTGGTGACGAGCGAGATGGGGCCGGTGGTCGCGGCCTGTGGGATATCAAGACGGATGGAGGTGGCTGAATCGGGAAAGTAGTCGGCCGCCACGCCGTTGACCTGCACTTGGGCGATGATTTCAAGACTCTGACCGGAGAGCGTGACCTGGTCACCGCGCAATCCCCAAAGAGGGGTGAAAATGTCGATGCGCGGCAGGACGGTGAACTCGGTGGTCGTGATGATGATGCCCCCGGGCGTCGTTATGGTGACCGGGCCGTGGGCGACGTTGGTGGGGACAGTGGCTTGAATCTGTCCGTCATGAATGACGGTGAATTCACCGGGGATTTTCGATTGGTTGGTCGAGATGAATTCCACGCTGGTTGCCCCGGCGAGATTGGTTCCCTGGATCGTCAGGAGGGTTCCCACCGACGCCTTGACGGGGGAGTAGCCGGTGAGAATCGGGGAGTAGAAAAAGAGATTGGTGGATTGGTTCGTGCCTCCGGGGCCAAACACCGTGATGGGGCTGTTGCCGGAGCTGTTCGGCAAGGCGAGGCTGATCTGGTTGTCGGCGGTCACGCCGAACACGGCACTCGCGTTGCCGATGGTCACGTTCGTCGCCCCGAAGAAATTGAATCCGGTCACGATGATGATATTGCCGGGTAGTCCATTGGAGGGTGAAAAGCCGGTGATGAGTGGTTCACCGAAGGTCACAGTGAACGGAGTCGCCGTCACGTTCGTGCCGGCGGGAGCCAACGCCGAGATTGGACCGTTGGTAGCTCCGAAGGGAACCAAGGCGTGGATTTGTCCCGGTCCGGTATTCGTAAAGACGGCGGCGTTGGTTCCGAAGAGGATGGTATGTACCTCGCCCAGGTTTTGGCCCTCAATCAGGATCTGATCACCGACCTCACCGGCGAGAGGAGTGAAACTGGTGATCAACGGTTCCACCCCGAAGCTGTTGGTAGAGATTGTGGATCCGCCGGTGGATTCGAGGGTGATGGGGCCGCTGGTGACACCTGCGGGAACGACAGTTCCGATTTGCGTGGAGGAAGTCGGGGTGAAGCCCGCGCTGATGCCATTGAATAGGACATTCGTGACGCCCAGAAGATTATGTCCCTCGATGACGACCGGATCGCCGGCCCGGCCGTTCTCGGGACTGAATCCTGAGATGAACGGGACGCCGCCGGTATCCACGAAGTTGCTGCTGGTGGTGGCCGTGCCGGTTGGAGTGGTGACGGCGATTGGCCCCGTCCCAAAGTTCGTTGACGGTGCCGTGGCGAGAATCTGGTCGGCGGCGGTGACGGCAAAGTTCGCGCTTACACCATTGAACGTCACGCTGCTAGCCGCAGTGAAATCGCCGCCGCTGATGGTCACCTGCGTGCCTGCATCGCCAACGTGAGGTGTGAAGCCTGTGATGATCACGGTGTCTGAGATCACGAGATTGGAGGTGGTCACAAACCTGCCCGCCGGAGTGGTCAGCGTGAGCGGGCCGCTGCTGGCGTTGTTGGGGACCGTGAGGAAAATAATCGAGCTGGCAGGGGCGGTTACATTCGGAACGATGATGTCACCGATCTTGACCTCCGCAATCGATTGGAAATTGTTGAAGAGGAAGTTCGCGCCATTGATCTGCAACTGGCCGCCCGTGGCGACAACCGTGACCCCGAGGGCGCCGTTGCGATGAAAACTGTCAACTCGCGGAGCCACCTCGAACTGCGTTGGTGACTGGGTCGGGAAACCGAAGGCCGGCTGAATCTGAATGACCGCGGTGACCGCATTCACCGGGACGATTGCCCTGATCTGATTGAAGTTGATGCTGAGCGTCGCGGCCTGGATGTTTCCAAAGAAGACATTGTCCGTTTGGCTGAATCCCGAGCCAGAAATGGTCACTTCCGTCCCGGGTTCGCCGAACGTCGGGCTGATACTGGTGATGGTCTGCGCACGAGCCGTCAGACTGGTCAGCAGCAGCAGACCGAGCACGACGAACGCGATTCTGAAACGAACAAGACTCACCGTTATGATCGAAGCAGATACCGGGCGATTCTTCAATCTGACAGCAGGCGTCAGTTCTAGATGAAAACCCGTAGTCAAGATTCCGTCATCCGTCGGGTTACGAAATCGCGGATCAACTTGAGTTCCTCACCCATGATGGTGTGCACCTTGGGGAACACGTGCCAGTCAATCTGCAGGCCGGCCTCTTGGAATCGTTTTACCTGCGCTTCGGTTCGCTCGAACGGGACGACCGGATCCTCGGTGCCGTGGGTCATCAGGAAATGCTGTTCCTTGGCCACGGAGGAGAGGTTGGCCAGCAGCGCATCCGGGTCGTGCGAATAACCGCTGACTCCAATGCAACCCGCGAGCTTGTGCGGATACTTCGCTCCAGTCTCAAGAGTCATCAGGCAACCTTGGGAGAAACCGAACATGAAGGTGTTCTCTGGAGCAAAACCCTGTTCCCTCTGTTGATCCAGCAATTCCGCCAGCAACTTCTGGCTGCGCTCCACGCCCGGCTTTTCGGCGGCTTCGTATTCATACCAGGAATAGCCCCCGAAGTAGTGATCCGGCGCATTGACGAGCAGGAAATTCATGTTCGGAAGATCGAGCATTTGCGCATGCGTTCTGAAACTCTCCGCCCGGTCACCCAAACCGTGGAGAATGAGCATGAGGTATTTCGCGTCCGGTTCGGACGCAGGGATCGAAATGGAATGCAGCATGTCGGCGCGTATTGTCGAAGGATGTGCGTTGCCGTCAATTGCGTTCATTATGAGATTGACCATGGCCGCGGATCTGCGTTCCTCAGGGCTTTGGCCAATCGCTTATGAAACACTTTACTCTTTTCCTTCTGTTGACCCTCGGACTGGAAGCCGCGGAGACGACGAAACTGCGTTCGGGAGATATGTTTACTCCCGATATCGTCCTGCACTTTGGCAAGCAGCTGAAACTGACGGACGAGCAAATGCGTTTCATCCGCGATGAAAATAAGTCCGCCAAACGTGATGCCAAAGAGCCTCAGGAAAGAATCGCAGCTGGCAACGCGAAGCTCGCGCGGATGATGGCGAAGTCCATAACCGGAGAGGATGAGGCGGTCGCGCAGGTGAAACGGATTACCGGGGAGGAAGTGAAGCTGAAGTTGATCCAATGGCGCATGCTCGTGCGGGTGAAGAATCAGTTGAACTCTAGGGCGTGTTCGAAAACTTGAAAAAGCCAAAGATCGGGCTTGTACAAATTCC
>JBMYQZ010000221.1:0-8240 GCA_049601855.1 Limisphaerales bacterium
CCCCAAGAAATGCAAAAGGGCCGGAATGAATCCGGCCCTTCCGCGTTCAATTGATCAACTCGTAGTCCTCAAGCAAACAGCTCGGTGACGGCTTGTGCCTTCACCAGTTCACGCGGCTGGTTGAGATGGTTGTAGACGATCGATTCGGGATCGATACCGCAGGCGTGGTAGATGGTTGCGAGCAGTTGCGTCGGGTGAACCGGCTTCTCCAGCGGGGCGGAACCGGTCTTGTCGGACTTGCCATGGACGTAGCCGCGCTTGATGCCAGCACCAGCGATCACACCGGTGTAGCAATAAGGCCAGTGATCGCGGCCGTCGGCGCTGTTGTTGTTGCCGGAGGTGGAAACGCCTTTCTGCGGGCTGCGACCGAATTCGCCAACGGCGATGACCAGCGTGTCGTCGAGGACGCCGCGTTCATCCATGTCCGAAATGAGTGCGGAGAGACCGCGGTCAAGCATCGGGGCGGAACGATTCTTCATCCGCTCGTTGAGGCCGGAGTGAACGTCCCATGAGTGGTTGTTCGAATTGGCGACCTTGGGCCAGACGACTTCCACGACGCGGGTGCCCGCTTCCACCAGACGTCGGGCAAGGAGACAGCTTTGGCCGAAGGTGTTACGGCCGTAAGTGTCGCGCAGACGTTCGGGTTCCTGCTTGAGGTCGAAGGCGTTGCGGGCGCGGCCGGAGACGATGAGGTTCATCGCCTGCTTGTAGTAATCGTTGACGTTGTATTTCTCGACGGCCTTCTCGATCGCAGGGGTCGCGGCGTTGATCTCGTCACGGAGACGAGCGCGGCGTTCAAGACGGTAGGAGAAGACGTCGGGACGGAGGTTCAGGTCGTCGATCTGGATCTTGTCCATTTTGGCCATGTCCATGTCGTCACCGGGCGGATAGAGCGTGTAGGGATCAAAGGCCTTTCCGAGGAAGCCGGCGGAACCGCCCTTGCCGACCACGCCACTTTCCTGCAAGGGACGGGGAAGCATGACGAACGGAAGCATCGGCTCGGTGGGCGGACGGAGGCGGATGATGTTGGAACCGAAGTTCGGAAAGTCTTTCGGGCTGGGTGGCTCGAGCTGACCGGAGGGACTGACCTTGTCGGTCGTGTAACCGGTCATCATCTGGTAGATCGCCGCCGTGTGGTTGAAGAGTCCGTTCGGCGTGTAGCTGACCGAACGCATCATCGTGAACTTGTCGTTCACCTTGGCGAGATTCGGGAGCAGTTCGGTGAAATTGACACCGGGAATCTTCGTCTTGATGGGTTTGAAGACGGAACGGACGTTGTCCGGTACATTTTCCTTCGGATCCCAGAGGTCGAGGTGACTGGGACCACCCTGGAGGTAGATCATGATGACACTCTTGGCCTTGCCCCAACCTTTGCCGCCCTTGTTGCTGTCCTTCGCGAGGGCTTGGAGGTTGAACATGCCGCCCAATGAAAGGCCGAGCATGGAGGAGCCGCCGACGCGCAGGATATCACGGCGGGATACGCCGAGGCCCTTGTCGCAGAGGTCTTTTCCGGGTTCACCTGGGATTCTGATCATAATGAATTTCGATTAATGGTTCTCAGTAGACTGCCCCAAAAAGCTTGGGACTCAATGGTTAAATAGGAAGGCGGGCGAATTGACCAAAGCCCATGCCAAGTCCTGCATTCCCACCAAACGGCTGTTTTTCAACTGTTCTTCGCTCAATTTCTTGGCGCGTTGCAGGCGCACCAGTTCGGGGTCGGGCGGGAGCGGTTGCTCGAAGCGCTTCACCACGTTCTCGAGTTCCACCTCTTTCTTGTCGCGCAGAACGGCTGCCTTCGCGGTGGCCAAGCTCGTTTGTCGTTTGGCAAGTTCCTTGTCGACCACGCTGTAGATTTTCATCAACGCAGCTTTCTGCTGGTCGTCCCGCTTGTCAGCGGGGGTCTTGATCAGGGCGGCCAATTCCTCGCTCACACTCAAGCCGGTGGGCTTGCCATTCGCGGTCAGCGCGAGGCGGAACTTGCCGAGGCGGAAGGTATCCCGGAAGAGGTGATGCATCTTGATGGTGATGATCGAGCCGTTCTCGTTCTTGATCGGCGTCTTGCACTGAACGGTCGCCCAGTGCGCCATGCCGCCCTTGGGTGAAACGGCCCAGCCATCACGATTGGTCGGGCGACCGTCGATGGCCTTGTTGATGTCGAAGTTGGTCTGCTGGAAGTCAGCGATACCCTTGGTGAGCGCGACCTTGGTCATTTTCTTCGGATTGTCCTTCGGGGCGACGAAGACCTCGAATTCGCTCAAGACGAAGTTACCGTCGGTGTTAAATCCGGGCCCGGACTTCGGCATCACCTTGTCGAGAAGCACTTCAATGCGGAACGCGGAGATGTTCTTCAGCGCCGTTTCAGTGGTGACGGTGTAGATCACGTTGCCCTTCTTCTGCTTCGAGGCGTAGATGACCTTGTTCGTCTTGGTGAGTTTGATGCCACCGGTGGCCGCCAGCTTCGTGGGTTCGATGTTGGCCCAATTGATCTTGAGATTCTGCTTCTTCTCAAACTCGGCGAGTTTCTTCGGCAGGGTCTTCTGATAATCCTTCAGAGATTTGTCCGCCTTGGCGATTCTGTCCTCGCGTTCCTTGGCGAGCCGCTTCCGCTCGGGCTCGATGGCCTTCTTGTGAGCGGCGAGTTCTTCCTTGGACTTCTTCAATTCGTCCTTTCGCTGCGCTGCCTTCTTGGCGGTGATCGGTTTGAGTTTCTTTTCGTAACCGGCGAGATCCGCGATCAGTTTCTTATGCTCGCCCTGAATACCGGCGATCGTCTTCTTGGTGGCGGCGACTTCCTTCGCGGTGGCGGGGCGATTCAGCACACTGAGGAAGATCTCGTTCACGACCTTGTTGTCGTCCTTCTCCTTCGCCACCAATTGCGCGATGAGATTCTTCGGATCGCTGACGGCGTCGCCGACGGTGGCGCCGCTGATCATGGCCATCACGGGGCCGAGTTGGACGTCATTGACGCGTTCGCACTCGCAGGCGCTTTCACGCGGAGGTTTGCCCATCGTGGCGAAGAAGCCGTCTTTCAGCTTGATGCCGGCGTCCGGGAGTTGCGCGGCGCACATGCCGGCAGCGACGCCGGGGATCTTCAGCTGCGATCCCATCGAGCGGTGAATGCTGTCGAAGAGCACTTCGGCCGGGAGACGGCGGACGATGGCGTGCGAGTAATTGACGTCGTCGTCCTCGTTCCACTTGTGCGTCTTGATCGAAAGCTGGTAGGTGCGGGACTCGACGATGAGCTTCATCAGGTGGCGGACGTTGAAGCCGCTCTTCACGAATTCGGCGGTGAGGTAGTCGAGGAGTTCCGGATTGGAAGGCGGATTGCCGGCACGAATGTCGTCGAGCGGCTCGATGATGCCGGTGCCGGTGAGGTAACCCCAGATGCGGTTCGCGTAGCTGCGGGCGAAGTATTGATTGTCGGACGAAGTCATCCAGGCAGCGAGCCGTTCGCGGCGGGTGGCCTTGGACGGTGCCTTGTGTTCGGTGGCGTACGGAAATGCGGGGGGGGTGATCTCACCGGTGCGGTCGTGCGTGATGTCGCCATCCGGCTTGTCGAAGATCTCTTCGTAAAGCGGCTTGGCACCTTCGACGGCCGTGCCGCCGATGTTGCCCTTGGCATTCTTCGGATCGCGTTTCAGTGAGACCTGCGCGAAGAACGCGGCGGTCTCGTAATACTGATTCTGCGTCCAGCGCTCGAAGGGATGGTCGTGGCACTTGTTGCAGTTGAACCGCGTCGCGAGAAAGAGATGCGTGGTGTTCTCCATCAGGTCCTGCGGTGTGCGGAGGATCTTGTAGTAGGAAGCGGGCGGATTGATTTTATTGGAGCCCTTCGCGGTCAGGATCTTGGAGACGAACTGATCGTAGGGCGTATTGGCCTTCACTTCCTTGTGAATCCATTCACGGAAGAGCTTCGAGCCTTCGGCGCCGAGGAATTTGCGATTCACCTGCAGCAGGTCAGCCCACTTGTTGGCCCAGTGATCGACAAAGTCGGCATTGCCGATGAGTTGCTTGATGACCTCACTGCGCTTGGTGCGTGAAGGACGCTTGTCGGCGAGGAATTTCTTCACGGCGTCCGCCGTCGGCGGAAGACCGGTGAGATCCAGATGGATGCGACGGAAAAACTCGGCGTCACCGGCCAGCTCAGAAGGAAGGATCTTCAGACGCTTCCACTTGGCGGCGGTGAGTTCATCGATCTTCGTCCAGGTCTCAGGCTCCTGCCAGACGAAGCCGCGGCGATTGCCCATGACCGTCACGGTGGTGGCGTCATACGCGCCTTCGAAGCGTGCAAGCAAGGCGGCTTCACCGCGGCGAAGCGTGGTGGCCAGGCCCTTCTCGTCGGTCTTCACGATGTCCTGATTGCTGGTCTCAATGAAGGACTCGGCAGTGACGTCACGCTTCTCTCCGTTCTCGTAGGTGGCGATGACTCGGACCTGTTGATCGTCGCCGATGTCCTGCACGACCGGATTCTTGGGAAAGATCTCAATGCTCTTCACACGGGCCGACTTGAGATCCAACTCACAGCCGTTGCCGATCCAATCACGGACGACGTTGTAGTAATCGCTTCCCGGAGCCGTGCGTTGACCGCCTTGGTGCGGGACGGCGGCGGTGGCTTTCAGGAGCATCAGTGAATCGTCGGAACGAGCGAAATTCACCCGTCGTCCAGCGAGGTCATCCGAGAAGGCACGGACATCGAAGATCGGATCGTAGCCGCGGAGTGAAAGCTTGAAGCCTTCCTTGCCGTCCTTGGCGCCGTGGCAGGTGCCAGCGTTACAACCGAGCTTGGAAATAACCGGCATCACGTCGCGGACGTAATCGGGTTTGAAGGCCTTATCCAATCCGGCGGCCTCGACGGAGACACTCGCCGTATGTGCGCCGCTGGAGACCGAGACAGTCGCCTTGCCGTTCTTGGTGGGCTTGACAATGCCACGCTTGGAAACTTCGCCGATGGCTGAGGACAGCTTGTAGTTGGCCTTGCGAGTAAGATCGACCTTGTCACCGTTGGCGCGCCAACCGGTAACGAGGAGTTGCGAGTATTCGTAGCGCTTGTCGATCTTGAGATGGCTCGGGGAGACGGAGATCCCAACGATTTGTTCGTGCTGTTTCTCCGGCAAGGGAACAGGGACGAAGGCGCGCTTCAGTGAGAGATCGTTGGAGTCAAGGAAACGAATGGTCCCGTCGCCGCCCGAAGCAGCGATGGTCTTTCCATCCGGGCTGTAGGTGAGAGCGTAAATGCCGGCGGCGTAATCGATCGACGCGAGGAGCTTGGCACCCTGGGTCTGGTATTCTTCAACCATCTTACGCTGGTCCGGCTTGAACGACGCCGGGCGAATGCCGAAGACCTTCTTCAACTCGTCGCTGACCTCCCGCTTCACGTCGGCGTTGAAGATATGGATCTGGCCTTTGCCGTTGAGACTGCTGCCGGCGACGATGCGTTTGCCATCGGGTGAATAGGCGACGGCAAAAACCCGGCCGTTCATCGGCGGATAACGACGGATCAGATTGGAGTTGTCACCAATCACGCGCTTGGCAACGCGTTCAAGACGGAAGATCTGTGGGGTACCATCCGCGCCACCGACGACGACCTCATCCATCGTCGGGTGAATGTCCACGGCAATGAGACCGCCCTTCAAAGCCTTCGGGGTGATCGATGTCAGGTTGTCGATGAATCGCTCGGTCTTGAAGTCGTAGGCCTTGGCCGTCATGTCGCGACCGACAGACACAATCTTGTCGCCTTTGGGAGACCAGGTGGTGTCCAGCGCCCAATCGCTGTGGGCTTGATTGAAGAAAACCTGCTTGCCGGACTTGATGTCGAAGGCGCGCACCGTCTTGTCCGCGCAACCAACGGCGACGTGCTTGTTGTCCGGTGACCACTTGGCGCCGTAGATCGTGTCGTAAGTGACGGAGATGGAATTCTTCAGCTTCCAGGTCTTCACGTCCCAGATCTGGAGTTCGCCTTGGCGGGAAGGAAGTCCACCGGCAACCGATAGCATCGTGCCGTCCGGAGAAAACTGAACGGACTCAATACGTTCGGCCAGTCCGACGAGACGCTTCACGATTCCGCTGCCGTCGGCATTGTGGATCAACACTTCGTGATAACCACCGACCGCCAGCAATTGGCCGTTCGGAGAATAATCCATCGTCGTGACATACGGTGCCTGCGAATACGTCGGCGGATGATCCATGTCGTAAACCGCCTTCGCACTTTCCGGCGAATCATCGATCGCACCCTGCTGCACCCATGCCTTGATCGTGTCGATGTCCTTCAGTGAGAGCGGCGCCTTATCCAGCGGCATCTCGGCTTCACCATCGACGGGGGTAATCATCTCGACCAGGAGACTCTTGGCGGCATTCTTGGCAAGGATGACAGGCTCATCGCTGTCGCCTTTGCCCATGAGCCGTTTGAAATCGGTCATCACGTAGCCGCCCTTGGCCTTGGCGGGCTGATGGCAGCCGACGCAGTGCACCTGGAAAATTGGACGGACCTGGGTGTAG
Source organism: Limisphaerales bacterium (assembly GCA_049601855.1). GTDB lineage: Bacteria > Verrucomicrobiota > Verrucomicrobiia > Limisphaerales > JAYPXF01. Next base: position 6,496 of record JBMYQZ010000221.1, read on the forward strand.
TAGCTGACCTTCTCCGCGGGGGCGGGTTTGGTCGCCGCCTGAAGGCCGAGCGTAAGAGCGGCGAAAGCGGTCAATTTAGACAGGGTTTTCATATCGGAAAATGGTCGGATCATAACACCACGGGGTGCCTTGACCAGCCATGGTGAGAACTACATTAAGAATGTAATATTCTGCTGAAGCAAGGATGGACGAAGCCGACCACGAATGGCTTCACTTGGAGTTCCCCAACAGGCCGCCGGTGATCAGACGATTCATGATCTGACGGCGTTTTTCCTCTGGAAAATGATACTCGAAGCCGCGCTCGCGAAGCTTGTCCCCGATGAATGAATCGGCGCTCTTCTGCATCAACCGCCGGGTGTAGACGGACGGCTCGGCGACGAGTTGCTCCAAGAGAGCCCGGAAGGCGAAACGCGCCTGCCATCGTCCGATCGCGCCAGCGGCGGCGATGCGGGAGGGTTGATGTCCACTGGTCAACCAACTGTAGACAACGGGATCCGCACGATTGGGATAGTTCTGTTGCAAAGCCATCTCGCTGACCTGGAAATCTGGGGCGTACCAATCCCGGAGATGGTCGATCGTCCAATCGATGTTCTTGTCGAGGTGGCAAAGGTTGCACGCGTTCGGTTGATTGGCCTCGATCTGCACGCGATCAATGGGATTCATGATACGATGGGTGCGAACCATCTGGCCAAGGCCCTCATTGGTGTGTGGCATGTGGCAGTCCATGCAGTGATCGCCATCGCCGGGTTGGTGGTGGGTGTGCTCGGTTCGTTTGATCCGATCCTTGAATTGTTCGTGGCAACCCAGACAGGTTCGGTCGTCTTCCTGCGGCGGACGCGACCAGGCCTTGCCGATCGTCTGGTGAGGATCATGACAGGTGGTGCAGGTCATCGACCGCATTCCCTTTTGCTCGGCCTTCACCGGGTCATAACAGGGGCCGTTGATAGCCTCCGTGTATTCGGTTGAATTCCACGAGTGAAGTCCGTTGGCGTAGCCTTGACGTTCTCCGCTGTGACAACGAGCACAGGTGAAGTTGATGTTGCGTCCGTTGCGGCCACGAAGTTGTTCGTGGCTTTGGGCTCGGGTGAAAATGTGCGGGCTGACGGCGAAAAAATGCGGCAGCACAGTGGAGTTTGTCTTGGTGCTGTTCTCAGCGTGTTCGCGTCCGCCGTAGTGACAGGCTTCGCAGGAGATGCCTTGCGCGGGAATTCGGTCGATGCGCGACTGATCTTCGAACCTCTTGCCCAACTGAAGGATCTCTTCCCGGGGGTAATCAGCCAATGCACGATTCGTATCGAGCAGTTGCGGATGCGCTTCCCGGAAGTAACCGGCGATGTGAATGGAACTGGTATATGGCGACTCCTTCGTCCAGCGCTGCTGCCCGCGATAGCGGAGCATGCGATCGCCCACCGGATAGGTGTTGTGACAATCGGAACAGGTCAGTTCGTACGGCACGATGAGATCCGGTTCAAAGGTATCCGGAATCAGGTGATCGGCATGCAGATGCACCGGCGGCATGAAGTGCTTCTCGGTAACGTCCCAGGAAAAAGGCAGCACATGCTCGATCTTGTCACGGTCATGGCCAAGTTCGTCTTCGGCGTCGACGAGGTAACCTGCGTAATCCTGAAAATGCCGCCAACCGATCGTGCGCGTGATATGAAAGCGCCATTTCTTGTCGCCGCGACTCAGATCCATCAAATACCGATCACCTTCCTTGTGAAACTTAGCCTCGCCGCCGTCATACT
>JBMYQZ010000222.1:0-8237 GCA_049601855.1 Limisphaerales bacterium
CCAGACCGATCTCCGCCAGCGAATCCAGGATGAGACGAAACATCAGATTGCCGCTCGCCTCGGCCACCGCGCGATGAAACGCCATATCCGTCTCGATGGCCGATTGGATGTCCGGCGCGGCAACCAGTTCCGCATGGATGGTCCGCAGCGCGGTCAGCAATTCCGGTGTTGCCCGTCTGGCGGCCAGACGCGCGGCCTGAGGTTCCATCGCGATGCGCGCCTCGTTCAATTGACGGAGCCGCTCATCCTCATTCGGAATCAGCATCTCCAGCGAACCGGTCAACGGCCGATGCAGTTTGTCCTCGATGTGTAGACCACTGCCTTGGCGGACATTGACCAAACCCTGATTCTCCAGCCGCTTGATCGCTTCGCGCACGACGCCGCGACCAACCCCAAACTGCTCCGCCAAACGCCGTTCCGCTGGCAGCCGATCCTTTCCAGACGAACGCTCGGTCCGGATAAACTCCGACAGTTGATCGCAGACCTGCTCCACCAACGACCGAGGTTTGATTGCACTGAGATCCATGAATTGGTCCGACCACCTTACCGGTATCGATTAAGCCAGCAATAAGAAACAGAGGAGAGATCGACACCGGTTATTGCATCTTTTAACGCCTCATTTCGCGGTTTTCACTGGGCAAAACGGTGTTTCTGCGTAAATTCCCGACGCCATGTTTGAAGAAGTAGCAGTACGTATTAACCAGACCGGGGATAAACTTGCGCACCTGCGGAGGTATCTTTGACGTCCCCAACTCAAAGAAACGCATTGCTGAACTAGAGGCTCAGATGAGCCGGGAGGATTTCTGGAACGACCAGAACGCCGCCCAGAAAACGGTCGAGGAGACCAATTCCCTCAAACGCAAGGTTGATCCGCTTGAAGCCGCCGAGGTCAAGGTCGAGGATCTCAAGGTCATGATCGAACTCGGCGAGGCCGAGGACGAGCATGGCCAAGCGTTGGTGCTCGCCGAATTGGAATCCGACCTCGAATCGCTGGTCAAGGAAGTCGACGCACTCGAGCTTCAATCTTGGCTCAGCGGTACGCAGGACAAATACCCCTGCATCTTCAGCATCAACGCCGGCGCCGGCGGCACGGAGTCCTGCGATTGGGCGGACATGTTGCTGCGCATGTATCAGCGCTGGGCCGAATCGCGCGGGTGGAAGGTTGAGATCTCCGAACTGACCGAGGGTGAAGTCGCCGGGATCAAGAGCGCCACCTTGATCATTCGCGGCGAGAACGCCTTCGGCTACTGCAAGGCCGAGCGCGGTGTTCATCGCCTGGTCCGCATTTCGCCCTTTGATTCCAATGCGCGCCGTCATACCAGTTTTGCCAGCGTCGATACCGTCGCGGAGATCGACGACGACGTGGCTGACATCGAGGTTCCCGACAGTGATCTGCGGATCGACACCTATCGTTCCGGCGGCAAGGGCGGCCAGAACGTGAACAAGGTGGAAACCGCCGTCCGATTTACGCATCTGCCCACCGGCGTCGTGGCTGCGTGTCAGACGGAACGTTCCCAGCATCAGAACCGCGCCAACGCCATGAAACTCCTCAAGGCCAAGCTCTTCGCCATCCAGGAGGATCAGAAGCGCGCCGAGATGGAACGCTTCTACAGCGAGAAAGGTTCGGTCGCCTGGGGCAACCAGATTCGCAGCTACGTCTTTCAGCCTTACCAGATGGTGAAGGATCTGCGTACGGGCGTGCAGACCGGCAACATCCAGAACGTCATGGACGGCGAACTGGATCCCTTCGTGAACGGCTGGCTCCGAGCTGGATGCCCGACGAAGCGCAGCGACGCCGTGACGGACGACGACGAGTAATGACCATCCTCGACAAAATCGTCGGCGTGAAACGCACGGAGGTCGACGAACTTCCGGACGATCCGGTGACGGTCGAGTCGCTCAAGGCCGGCATCGAGGCCAATGGTCCACGTCGTGATTTCTTCGCCGCCCTCGCCAATCCGCGCGCGGGCGATTTCGGACTTATTGCCGAGGTGAAGAAAGCCTCACCTTCCAAGGGAATCATTCGCGAAGACTTCGATCCTGTTGCGATTGCGGAGGAATATGAGAACGCCGGTGCGAGTTGCCTTTCCGTCCTCACCGACACCGAATTCTTTCAGGGCTCGCTCGAATACCTGAAGGCTATCCGAGCCGCCGTCGATCTGCCGCTTTTGCGGAAGGATTTCATGATCGATGCACGCCAATTGCCCGAAGCGATCGCTTGGGGCGCTGATGCGATCTTGTTGATCGTCGCCTGTCTCGACGACGACATGCTCAAGCGTCTGCATGATCTCGCGACCGGTGCCGGTTTGACTGCACTCGTCGAAGTGCACAACGAGGAAGAACTCGAACGCGCCTTGGCTATCAACGCCCGCCTCATCGGCGTCAACAACCGGAACCTCAAGACTTTCGAAGTCGATCTCGGCACGACCGAGCAGCTTGCCGCCCGCGTCCGCCCGCGGATCGATGCCGGCGAAATCCTCTTCGTTGCTGAAAGCGGCATTCACGCACGTGCTGACGTCACCCGTCTCAAGCAAAGCGGCGCCCGGGCCATTCTGGTCGGTGAGTCGTTGATGCGTGAAAAGGAAATCACGCCCAAGGTTCACGAACTGCTTGGCTGACCAGCCACCAGATTCCCATTGCAATTCAGTGTCCCTGCACGCTTGCTCAAAGCATGCGCTTCCATCTGTTCCTGGTCTGGCTAATCAGCGTGACGTTTGTCGATGCGGGATCGCCTTGGTGGGCCAAGAGTTGGACCCATCGACAAACCGTGGAATCGAGCGGGGCATGGTCGCGCGTTCCCTTTGATGAAGTGCTGGCCCGCGGCCGCTTCGTCGATCCGCAGTTGGCGGAAGAACTCCCGCACTGGGCGCAGACCATCGAGCTTTCAGATGCCATGTCAATCGCGGTGGATCCGCAGGTGCACTATGGATTCCCGCGGATGATCCGGGCCGCGGATGGGCGTTTGTTGCTGTTCTACCGAGTTGGAACTTCGCACGCGAGCGATCCCTCCACCATCGCGCTGCGAACATCTCTCAACCATGGCGCTTCCTGGTCGGAGGAGCGAATCATCCATCGCGATCCCGACGGGCACAGTGCACACAATCCGGTTGCCATCACGGCCGCTGACGGGAGGGTGTTGCTGTTCGTTTCCAGCTACAACTTCCGCGACCGACGTAAGCTGCCGATGTATTGGGCGCACTCTGATGATCATGGTGGGGCCTGGTCGCCGTTCACCAAGTTTGACACTCATCCGTCCCGCTCGACCTACTACATGACGGACATTGAGCGGACGGAGAACGGACTCTTTGGGATGTCCGCAGGATTCGCCCCGGATGCGCGAACGCAATGTCACAACCTTTTCTGGCATTCAGCGGACGGGCGGGATTGGACGTTACGTTCATTCCAGACGCAACCGGTCGAGAATCGTGGTGACGAGGTGGATGTGTTCCATATCACCGGCGATCGCTTCATGGTCTTCCATCGCGACCGCCGACGACAGACGACTTGGCGAGTGCGCACCTTCGACGCCGGGCGAACCTGGTCGGAACGCGAAAATCTGGGGGAGCAGGTGGAGATTCTTCAGCGTCCAACCGCGACGCGCCTGACGAGGAATGTCATTCTCCTGAGCGGCCGCGATGCCAAACGGAAATTGGTGGTCGTCTACGTATCGCGCGACGGTGGGGAGACCTTTGGCGAACGACACGTGATCGATTCCTATTCGGCGGACGGCGCCTACACCTCCGCAGTTCGGCTCAATGAGCGCCAGGCTCTGCTGGTGTATTACGGTGACCGGGCGACCTTTCGTGGCAAACCGGATATCCGCCAGGTCACCGTGACCGTTCATGATCGGCCCACGCATTTGTGCTTCCAGAGTTCCACCAACCAGAATCACTTTTACTCCCGATCAGGAGCAATTGAGCGGACCGAGGACCGAACCTTCGCGTGGCTGTCCCCACCCGGAGGTTGGACGATGGCGAAGATCGACCCGACGAGAGTGCCCCGCGGCGAGACGCCGTTGCTGCGGCAACGAACCTGGATGGGTGCGTTTCCTCCGGTAAAGGATCCGGAGGCGATTGCCCCGTACTGGCAAATTACGAAGAGCGGCAACGCCAACACCAAGCGTGAACCGGGACGTGTCTTGAGGATTCATGATCGGGGATCAGGCGGTGGTGAATTTGCCCACCTCGGTCGCACCTGGGCGTTGACGCCGGAACGGCGGGCCGAAATCGAGGTGACCCTGCGAGTTGTTGCCTGCACCGCACCCGGCGGTTGCATGTTGCGGATCGCTGACGGCCAGAGCGAAGAGGCGTTTACCTTCTTCCCAGATCGTGTGCTTGCCAATCGATCGGGACTGACCGCCCCGGTCGATCTCGCGTCTGATTTCACCACCCTGCGAATCACGGTGGACCGATCGGGATTTCAGTTGTTTGCCGGTGAAGACATCGTACTCGACGGACGTAATCGATTCACCTCGCCAGCCAATGGCGGTCGGCGTGTCATCCACTTTGGTTGCGGCAGCAGTGGTGGAAAGGGCGAGGCTCTTTGGAAGCGGGTTCATTATCGGATTGTTGAAGAACGAGACTGACCCTACAAGACGACCCATGATCCATTTGTCCAAACCGTCGGCTTGCCTGTTTCTGCTCGCGCTGACCATCCAAACCCAGGCCGCCAAACGGCACAACATCCTGCTTTTCACCGCGGATGATCTGCACGCGGAATCACTTGGTGTTTATGGCGGCAAGGTCCCCGATCTGACGCCCAACCTCGACCGCTTCGCCGCGCAGGGAATGCTTTTCAATCGCGCCCACGTGAATGTCGCGATCTGTGCGCCCTGTCGCGCGGTCATCGCCACCGGCTTGCTGAGTCATAATTCCGGCGCGATGGGTTTCATGAAAGCGCGGCCGGATACGCCGGACATCGTGACCACGCTGCAGGGGGGCGGTTACCTGGCCGGCATTCTCGGGAAGGTCTCGCATTCCACACCCACCACGAAGATGAAGTGGGATTACTCCTTCGATCAAAAGGATCTCGGGAACGGTCGCAGTCCACAATTGTATTACGAGCGGAGCGTCGCGTTCTTCAAACGCTGCGAGGACGAGAAGAAACCATTCTACTTCATGGTGAATTCACACGACCCGCATCGTCCTTACTGCAACCCAGGCAAGCTCACCAAGGGCGCTGAGATGCCGAGTCGCACTTACCAGCCATCAGAAGTTGAAGTCCCCGGATTCGTTCCGGATATCCCGGGTGTCCGAGAGGAACTTGCCCATTACCAGAATTCCACCCGTCGACTCGACGACACCTTTGGCAAGGTAATGCAAGCGCTCGAAGAGTCCGGCCAGGCGAAGAATACCATCGTCATCTTCATGTCCGACAACGGCATCGCGATTCCCTTCGCGAAATGCAACACGTGGTTCCACAGTTCACGCACGCCTTTCCTCGTTTGTTGGCCGGACCACGTGAAACCCGGCAGTCGCAACGACCAGCACTTCGTATCCGCCGTCGATCTTAAACCCACGTTCCTGGGAATCACCGGCGTCACCGGATCCAAGCGTCTCGACGGTCGCAGCATCGTTCCACTCCTCCATGGCAAGTCGCAGAAGGGGCGGGAATTCATGTTCACCCAGATCGACAGCAAGGCCGGCAATGACGGCGTCCCGATGCGCTGTGTTCAAGACTCCCGGTTTGGCTACGTCTACAACCCCTTTAGCGACGGCAAACACGTCTACCGGAACAACAACGAAGGCAAAACCTTCGCCGCCATGGCCGCCGCCGCGAAAACGAATCCCGATATCGCGGCCCGAATCGAAATGTTTCGTCTTCGAGTTCCCGAGGAATTCTACGATCTCGAAAAGGACCCGAACTGCCTTCACAACCTCATCGGCCACACCGATTACCAGGCGCAGATCGCTGCGTATCGAAAGCGCTTGGAATCATGGATGAAGCAGACCGGCGATCCCATGCTGGCCGCTCTGCAAAACAAGGATGACCGCGAAAGAGTCAATGCTGTCATGCTCAAGACCTACGGCCCACCCAAGCCGAAGAAGCCAAAGAAAAACAAGAAGACCCGCAAGCGGAAGAACTAGGTGCGATAGATCGTCTCCGCTCGCTCATTCCTACGAGGGCGAGGAGTTTCGTCGTCTGACCAAAGTCCGGTCTTGGTAATCCGAGGTTAAAAGGACAAGCAGCCTAGAATCTCACAACCGGAAGCGGCTTCTACGCCGCCTGCCCCGCAGTCGCAGGGCAGGACCCCGCAGTCGAGATAGTCGTGCCATTTTCGCCGACCGTGGGGTTGCTTTGTATCGATCCGAATCCGCGGTCCATCCAGTTTGGCGATCATCTTCGCACGAATGGATCGGGCGGCCTTCCCACAATCACGGAAGCGCTGGCGAATCTTGGCCATACCCGCGAACAGGCCTTGGTCACGGATGATGTTCTTCACCGCTTCGGAACAGGAATGTCCGCCGTGATACACGCGGTGGGCACAGGAAAACCCTTTCCAAGGCGAGAGGTATTGCTGGTAGAACTCGATCAGAGAAATGGCGGGATTCATCTTGTAGGCGCGCACCTTGGCGATGGCCGCATCCGGCTCAAGTCAGCTTCAGACTGCGCCAATCACAGGACCAAAGGTCAGCTCCACGCGCCAATACAATTTCAAACCAGATTGGAATCGTGTTCCCGGCCGCGGGCGCGAGCTTTCAGGAGCCACCAATCATCCCGTAATTACGGGATCTGATTCAGCGTGTAGTAGGCTTGGGGGTGCAGAAGTTCTTCGCCGGCGGTGCCTCGCAGCCGGGAGGCGTCGAGTTCGTGGACGTAGCCTTCGCGGAGCCCTTCGACTTTCAGTTCGACGGAAAGACCGTCTTTGGCTGGGGTGGCGGAGGTGATTTTCAGAGTCTTGGTGTCGACCTCATCGCTACCGTAGCTGGAATGGTATTTGTAGGTGTAACTGCTGAGTTGGTAGGACTGCGTGTTCTTGGCGGTCGATTGATTCACCGGTTTGGTGAAGGTGAGACGGAAGCCATCAGGCTTGGCTTCCATGGTCTTGATCTCGAATGGCATCTTCTGGTTCCAGATGATTCGCTGGAGGCCGTAGCTGCGGGTTCCGAGGGAGTTCCAGCCGCGGTTGCTCTGGCCGACGAACATCGATCCGTCTTTGCCCCATTCCATGCGGAGGGCAGCGCATTGGAGTCCTTCACGGAAACGGAAACAGGCGCCTTGGTATTGGCCCTTCACTTTTTCAAGGAAGACGCGGGAGACGAAACTCATCGTGAATTCACCGACGAAGAGCTGTCCGGGGAAGGGGCCAAACTTGCCCTCGGTGGTGTCGCAAAGGACGTCGGTCGAACTCATGCCGACTTTGCGGTAGGGGAACCAGACGGCAGGGAGTTGGTAGGGGCCGATCTTTTTAGCGGCTTGGGCGACGGTGAGGCCGCTCGGAAGCTTGCCGTCGATTTTGAACGTCGCGCCGGGGAGGCTGGTGAACTTGAGTGAATCGGCATGACCGTGGAAGGCACCTTTCTTCACGTGAACCAGCGGACAGGTTGGAAACCAATTACCTTGTTGATCGGTGGCGAAGATGTCACCGGTGAGGTTCATGCCGATGCCGCTCGGGGAACGGAAGCCACCGGACATCGGTGTCATCTGTCCCTGCGGGGTGACCATGAAGCTCCAGCCGCGGAACTTGTTGTCGGCCATCTTCGGGCCTTTGCCGATATTGCAGTTGAGAGTGATCCAGGCGTTACCGTCGTGATCGAACTGTGGGCCATAGGCATACTCGTGATAGCTGCCGCTCACGCCCCAGCCCTTGGCGACGGTCATGAATTCATCGGCAGTACCATCCTTGTTGCGATCGGCGATACGGGTGAGTTCGGTTCGCTGGACGGTGTAGAATGAGCCGTCGCGAAAAGTGAGGCCCAGAGGTTCGTGCAGACCGGTGGCGAACACGGTGTATTTCGCCTGCTTCGGGTTGTAGGCGCTGGAGATCGTCCAGATCTCACCCTTGCGGAGGGCGATGGCCAGGTCGCCGTCGGGCAGGCGGGCCATGCCGCTGATTTCCAATTTCAGTTCTTCGGGGAAGTCGTAGGTTTGTACTTCGTAGAACTTTGATTCGCGGGCGGCTTGATCGTTGGCGATGGCCTGGAATGCGACCAGGAACAGCACCAATGCGGCCGTAACAAACGGACTCGCAAGCTCGCCCCTCCAGCGGATACCGAAGCGCGCTCGCTGCATAATGG
>JBMYQZ010000223.1:0-3119 GCA_049601855.1 Limisphaerales bacterium
CCGGTTGAACTGTTGCCGCTGGGCAAGGATCTCGGATTACGATCCGGCCAAACCGCCCGTGATCAAATTCGGAACCAGGGAACGACAAGCCAGACCCTATCGCATAGATTGAACCAAAACCGTCCAGCTGGCTTCAGTCTGCATCGACCGGCAACGCAGGCGGTTGCTTGCGTCCACCCACCTCGTAGTTCCAGAGAAACATGAATCCGCGTTTGAAGTCCTCCAGCACCAGGTAATTGATGGGCACGAGGAAGAGCGTGATGCAGGTGGCAAATATGATACCGAAACCGAGCGAGACACCCATTGGGATCAGGAACTGAGCCTGGGTACTCTTCTCAAACATCAGCGGGAGCAACCCAGCAAAGGTCGTCAAAGAGGTAAGCATGATCGCCCGGAAGCGCTGACCGCCGGCCATTTGAACAGCTTCCCTGACTGACATCCCATCGTGGCGACGCTTGTTCACGAAGTCGACCATCACCAAGCTGTCATTCACCACCACGCCCACGAGTGCAAGCATGCCAAAGAGGCTCATGATGCTGAGCGTAAGCCCCATGATGACGTGCCCCAGAACGGCGCCGATCAGACCAAACGGAATCACCGACATCACGATCAACGGTTGAATGGCATCTTTGAAGGGAATGGCGAGCAGGCTGTAGATGACGAACAGGATCATGAACAACCCAAAAATCATCGTCGAAAAGGATTCCGAACGTTCACGAGACTCGCCTTCGAGTTGGTAGCTCATACCCGGGTAATCGGCCATCAACGTATCCAGATACTCGATCAACTCACCCTCCACTTGATTCATGTCCACAGACTCCTTGTCCACGTCCGCCGTGACGCTGATGGTGCGATTCCGGTTGACCCGACGGATCGTCGAAAAGCTCTGCCCCATATCGGCCTCAGCCACCGATGAGAACGGGACTTCCACCCCATCCGGGGTACGAATCTGCATGTCCTCCAGACTGGCGAGCGATTCGCGTTCTTCTTTGGGGTAACGAACCATGACACGAATATCGTCGCGATCGCGCTGAATACGCTGGGCCTGCGCACCAAAGAATGCCTCCCGCACCTGACGCGCCAAGGCGGTCTGAGTCAAGCCCAGCAACTCGGCTTCGGGCTTGATGGTCAACTTGATTTCGGGTTTGCCATCTTGAAAGGTATCCATGATGTCAAACACACCGGCATAAGTCTTCAACTGTTCCTGGATGCATTGAGACGCCTCTGACAGTTTGTCAAAATCCTGCCCCGCCAATTGAACGTGAATCGGATCCCCGCCACGCCCGATCTCGGCCCGGAAGTTCAATTCCTTCGCCCCGGCAATGGGACCGATCATCTCCCGCCACTCGTTTACCAAGGCTCGCGTGTCCACTTCCACGCCGCTTCGCGCCTCCGCGGCCGACATTCGGAAAGAAACCTCGCCGAGATTGGATGACCCGCTGCGACCGCCACCACCGCCCGGCCGGCTGCGGGTAATTCCCGATCCGCCAGTCACGCTCATGATATTCACGATCACACTCTCGCCACTTGCGGGATCACGATACCTTTCCTGCAGTTTCTTCGCGGCCGCCGCAATCCGTTCCACGTTGCGGGCCGTGATGTCTTCGTGCGTGCCAAGCGGCATGGCGAGTCGCGCCGTCGCCGTCTCGCTCGCAATCCGAGGAAAATACACGAATTGGATTATTCCGCCCTTGAGCGAGCCGATGAGCAGGATCCCCGCACCGATAAAGATACCCAGGGTGATGTAGCGATATTCCGAAGCCAGTCGGAGACAAGGTTGATAGACCCGCTCTACGAATGTTTCCAAGCCATCGGCAAACAAACGCTGGAAGCGCGAGAAGATATTCAACTGACTGCGATCCTTCCTCCCGGTGGAAAGATGTTTCAGATGAGCCGGCAGAATCAGCTTTGATTCGATCAATGAGTACAACAGCACGGGAATGATCACCATCGGGATCTGTGCGAAGATCTTTCCACGCAGACCTTCGATCATAAGCAACGGTACGAATGCCACCACGGTGGTAAGCACACCGAAGATCACGGGAGTCGAAATCTCGTGCGTACCGGAGATGGCCGCGGAAGTCCCATCTTCACCGTCCTGCAGATGGCGGAAGATGTTTTCTCCGGTGACGATCGCGTCATCCACCACGATTCCAAGCACGAGGATGAACGCGAACAGACTAAAGATGTTGAAAGTAATCCCCAAGAACGGCATGAGCCCGATCGCCCCAAGGAAACACATGGGAACACCGATAAACACCCAGAATGCGACCCAGGGTCGCAGGAACAGCCCCAGCACCAGTACCACCAGACAAGCGCCAAAGAGGGCGCTGCTAAGGAGGGTATTGAGACGACCTTTGACAATCCGGGAGCGATCATTCCAAAACTCCATTTCAATTCCTGCCGGCAAGGCTGCTCGTTTCTCCTCCATGTAGCCTTTGACCGTCTCCGCCAGTGTGATGGCGTTCTGATCGCCCACCCGGAACACGGTGACGGTCACGCATTTCCGTCCGTTGAACTTGGCGTAGAGCGGCATCTCCTCGAACCCATCCTTTACGGTCGCGATGTCGCCGACCGTCAGACGCGTACCATCGTCGCCAGTGACCAGGACGATATTTTCGAAGTCTTCACCGATGTAGGCCTGGCCCTTGGTTCGCAGCAGAATCTCACCGCCCTGCGTCCGCACTGAACCAGCCGGCAGATCGACCGACGAATTGCCAATCGCGCGCGAAACCATCGACAAGGTCAGCCCGTATTCCCGCAGCATCGCCTCCGAGACTTCGATCGCGATTTCGTAAGGACGAACCGCACTGACCTCGGCTTGGGTAATCCCCTCCAACCGGGTAATCTCATCCCGCGTCAGCTCGCCAAGCTTACGCAGTTCGCGCTCGCTCAAGTCGCCGGCAAGGACAACGGTGATCACCTCGCTCTTACGAGCAGAGACACGAAGGGTTGGTTTCTCTGTCTCGTCGGGAAAGGTGTTGATGGCATCCACCCGATTCTTGATGTCATCGAGCAATTCGCGGGGTTCATAGCCCTTGGCAACCTGCACGGTCACTGCGCCGGCACCTTCCGCGGAGGACGAGGTAATTTCCTCAATACCCACCAAATCCTGGATA
>JBMYQZ010000223.1:3129-8193 GCA_049601855.1 Limisphaerales bacterium
CCTCGGTCTCCGCCGGCGTCGCGCCGCGGTATTCGACACCGATTTCAATCGTGTCCAATTCGAAATCCGGGAAAACCTCAGTCGGAATCTTGTCCGAAAAGATGACGAACAACCCATAGACAGCAATGCTGACCATCAACAGGTTGGCAGCAACTCCATTACGGGCGAACCACGCGATCATGACTTGCCTTTCTTACCTTTCCAGTCGCTCTTCTTCTGCCCCCCCGGTTGCCCGCCTTTCGCATCAGTCGGCGGACCACCTTTCGCCCCCCCAGGAGGGCCTCCCTTGCCTTTACCTTTTCCTTTACCTCGGGCGGACGGCTTTTGGCCATCCATGTACCGCGCTTCCTCACCGTCAATACGCGGAACAACCAAGGCATTCTCGGCGGCAAACGGCAGCGAGGTCTGACAGAGCACGGTGCCAGCCTCCAAACCCTGGTTCACGATGACGTTCTCCTTGTCCCGCCACACAATCCCAACCTGCTTGCGATGCAGGCGATTCTCGTCATCGACCGTCAACACCTCGTCGTTCGGGCGTAGGGCGGAACGAGGAATAACGAAGACATTGTCGAGCTTGGTGCCAATGATCGAGGCCTCAACAAACATCCCTACCTTCAACGGCGGTTGATCAGGCCCGCGACGCGCGTAAGGATTGTCAACTTGGGCAATGACAAACTGCTGACGACTGCGGGTATCCACAGCACCTTCAGAGCGCACGATGGATCCCTCCCACTTGACCGTCTCGCCACCGATATCGGCTCGCAGTTCGACCTTCGGCCCCTGCCCCACAGTGCCGACGCCGCGGAACACCTCCGGCACATCCACATGCGCCAGTTGGCGATTCGACAGCGGCAGGCGGATCTCCGCAAAGTCCACGGCGTAGATATTGGCAAGCACCGTGCCCGGCGAAACGTATTGGCCGATATCGACTCGCTTGGTGAGGATGCGTCCCGCGTAGGGCGCGTGAATGGTCGTGCGCTTCAGGTTGCGTTCCGCCTCGGTCACACGCGCTTGGGCTGACCCCAGCGCGGCCTGGGCTTTGGCCAGTTGCGGCTTGCGCAAGGTCAGGGGATTGGCCGCGTTGGTACGGCCGAGTCGTTTCCAATCCGCCAGCGCTTGATCTGCCAATGCCTTCTCTTCTTCGAAGGTTGACTCCGCGTCCGTAAAGCTCGCCTGGGCGACCGTCAGCGCAGTTTCGTAGTTACTAGGGTCAATCTGCAGCAGCAGCTCGCCTTCCTCAAAAAATCCGCCATCAAGAAAGCTCGGGGAAACCTTGGTCACTACCCCGGCAATTTCTGGTATCAAAGTGCTTTCGGTGCGGGCCTTAACCGTCCCCTGAGAACGAATGATCACCTGGTAATCACCCGAGGAAACCCGTGTCGCGTCCACAAAGGTTGTCGCCGGTGGTGAGGCCCATCGTTTGGCCTCAGGTTTGTTATCGACCCAGCGCTTGGCGACGAGAAGGCTGGCGAAGATGATGACGAGCGGAATAAGGAACCGGAAAATCTTCATTCGGTATTTTCTGAATTGTCTGCGGAACCCGTGGCCTCGGATGGGTTGCAAAAATCACCGCCCAAGGCGAGGTAGAGATCAACACGATTCTGGAGGCGCGCACGAGAAATGGCGAAGCGCGAGCTTTGAGCATTCACCGCCCGACGCTGGGAATCGAGGACGGTGATTATGTCGACGAGACCGCGGTTGTAGCGCTCCCAAGCGATCTCCTCCGCAGCCACGGATTCGGTGGCCGCCGTCTTCAAGGCGGACTCCTGTTCGAGCAAGAGTTGTTCGTTGTCCAACGAGTTCTCAACTTCTTGAAAGGCGTTCAAGACGGTTTGAGAGAACACGGCAATTTGTTCGTTCAGACGGGCATCGGCAACCTCCAACCCGCCACGCAGTGTACCACCACGAAAGATCGGCTGGGTAAGTCCAGCAGCCAGACGCCAGACGTTTTGTTCGGGATCCAAGATGTCCTCCATCACCGCGCTGCTCGTGCCGCCGTTGGCCGTCAGGCTGATGGTCGGATACAAACTCTTCTTGGCGAGCTTCTTGCGTGCATCCGCGGCGGCCAAACGACGTTCGGCCGCCATAAGGTCCGGACGGCGTTCCAGCAATTGCGACGGAAGGCCTCCAGGAATCTCGCGATGAAAGGCCGGCAGATTCGTACGAGTTGAGATCTGATCGGCGGGGTAACGACCGAGAATCACTTCCATGGCACGAGCCGCGTTGTCGCGCTCACGTTTGCGAGCCTTGATCGACGCCAAGGCGCTCGCGACGTTGGCGCGGGTCAATCGCACATCGAGCGCCTCGCGAACACCGCGATCGAAGCCCTGCTCCACAATTTCCAGATTCTTCTGAAAGCTGTCGTGCGCTTGTGTGGCAAGCCGGAGTTGCATTTCGGCCTCAATCAGCGCGAACCAAAGTTTCGCCGTATTTGCGGCGATGGATAATTGGGCGGCCACAAAGTCGGCCCCGGCCGCTTCGGCATCCGCTCGCGCCGCCCCGCTGCGATTGGCGAGTTTCCCCCAAAGGTCGAGTTCCCATGCGAAGGTGGCATTCAGGCCGAAGGTATCGGCTTTGGGATTTCGCAGTGCAAAACCCGCAGCTGCGACACGTTTGTTCCGAGCCGCATTGAAGCCAGCATCGACACTGGGTAAACGCCCGGCGTTCTCGATCCGAGCCGTTCCCAGCGCAGCCATAACCCGCGCAGCCGAGGCCTGCAGGTTCAAGTTCTTCTCCTGCGCCTCGGCGATCAGAGCGTTCAACTGTGGGTCGGCAAAGTCTTCAATCCAATTATCCAACGGATTGTTCGTGGACCCCACAGAGGCGGAATAACTCAGCGGCGCGGAGATCTTGCTGAGATGAGACTTGTCCCCCGGAGATCCGCAGCCGGCGAGGACCACGCTCAAGAGGACGATAAAATATCGAGAATCCCAATTCATCAGGGGAGTCGCAAAATAGGAGAATAGTGGTGAAGCGGCAAGTGCGACGGTTATTTCCGGTCGCGACGCTGCCAGGGAAGCTGTTCCGGCCCCTCCGCCTCCCGTTTGGAACGGCGACGCTTGCGCTCAGGTTCAGAATCCTTCTCATCTTTCTTGTCGATCGCGAACGCTCCGGCCTGGCGCATCTGCCACCAACCGATGAAGCCGGCCACCCCGCCGGCGAGGAGCACCGGCAATATCGCCAGCAGCAGGTACTGCTTGAATACACTCCGATTGTGTCCGGCAAAGAAATGCTGATGAGCCACGAGCAGAAAGATGAGGAAGAAGCAGGAGAACAACACCCGTTGCGCGAGCGAATACAGGCGCTTTCCCGGGATGCGGGCGACTTCCTCCGGATCGTGATCGGCGCTGGTATCGATGTATTCGGACATGCCTAGGAGTCGAGTCGTTGCTCGAAGAGACGACAAACTTCTTTCAAAATCGCCATCCTAGCAAAACGTTTGTCATTGCCCGGCACCAACGTCCACGGCATCCGCTCGGTGGAGGTCAGGCCGACCATGTCGTTGACGGCATCTTCGTACTGATCCCACTTCTCCCGGTTGCGCCAGTCTTCGTCGGTGATCTTGTGGCGCTTCCAAGCGGTATTGGTGCGCTTGGTGAAGCGTTTCATCTGTTCCTCCTTGCTGATGTGCAGCCAGAACTTGCCGAGGATCACCCCGTGCTCCACCAGTTGTGCCTCGAAGTCTTTCATCTCGTCGTAGGCGCGACGCCATTCGGCGTCGTTGGCGAATCCTTCAATCCGTTCGACCAATACCCGCCCATACCAGGACCGGTCGTAAATGGTCATGCGACCACCGGCAGGAAGATGTCGCCAGAAGCGCCAGAGATAATGATGGCCGTGCTCTTCATCCGTAGGGGCAGCCACGGGATTGATGCGGAAGAGACGCGGATCAATGGCATTGGTGACACGGCGAATCGCGCTGCCTTTGCCGGCGGCGTCCCAGCCTTCGAAAACGAGGACGGAGGAAACCTTTTCCTGCCATGCACGCATGACGAGACGATTGAGCCGGTCCTGATACGTGCGCAGCTGTTTGCTGTAATCGCCCTTCTCAAGCGTTTGGGAGACATCGACTTCGTCCAGATAGTCGCCCATGGCAACACGTCGGCCCTGCGGAAGCTTCCAACCGTCGGCACGGAGGCTGCCTTGCTCTTCATTCCTGATCGCCGACTCCATGGCATTGGCCAGCGTTTCACCAACCGCGATATCACGATAGGCTGAATTCTTGGCCGGGATGACATGCCAAGGATTGAGCGTGGTATTGGTGGTGTCGATAACCTCGCGGGAAACCTGATCGTATTCGTCGTATTGCTGAAAGTGTTCCCAGTCCAGCGGAAGGATGTGCCAGCGGTCTTCCTTGTCGGCGACCTTGTTGAATCGCTTTTCCTGCACCCGTCGGCTGACGTGCAGCCAGATCTTCACAATCTGGTAACCGTCGACCTCCAACATCTGCTCGTGACGATTGATGCGTTCGAGTTGTTCCTGCAACTGCTCCGATGAGAGCGACCCGTTGACCCGACGCAAGATCGGGCCGGTGTACCAGGAGCCAAAGTAGATCGCAATCTTGCCTCGGGCAGGCATGGCCTTCCAGTAGCGCCAGAAGCGCGGACGTTGCTTCTCCTCGTCTGTCTTGGCGAGAAAGGCGTTGGTTTCGAGACCGCGTGGATCCAGCCATTCGTTGAGCCGATGGATGACCGCGCCTTTACCGGCTCCGTCGAGGCCGGCGACAATGACGATGACCGGCTTGTTGAGCTTGCGAAGGGCGAACTGGGATTCGAGCAAGCGCGAGCGAAGCTCGGGCAGGCGGCCCTCGAACTCGGCCTTGGAGAGTTTATGGTTCTTCTTTTTGTCGAGCGACATGCGCAGCGGAGAACTGCCTGAAGTCTGCCAAAGGATTCAAAACCTCCCCAAGCAAAAAGAAAAGGCGGACCGTTGCCGGTCCGCCTCGCGAATTGCTTGATGCGGGCGATTATTCGTCGCTGGCTTCTTCACCACCTTCGGAGTCGCCACCATCGGAGTCGCCACCATCGGAGTCGCCACCATCGGAGTCGCCACCATCGGAGTCGC
>JBMYQZ010000224.1:0-8180 GCA_049601855.1 Limisphaerales bacterium
TTCAGTATCATTTGGAATCGACCCGCGGGCATGATCTGGGAGCACTGCGGGCGATTCAGGATTGGTATATTCGCTACCATCTTGCCGGCGTGAAGGACGTGGCTGAGGTCGCGGGAATCGGAGGCTTTCGTCGCCAAATTCAAGTGGCTGCATCGTCGCACAAGATGAAGGCGGCCGGGGTTTCTTTGTCGCAGGTGAAGAGCGCCATTGAAGCGGCCAATGGAGACGTTGGGGGTGGCATCATTGAGGAAAACGGGTTGGAAATTGTTGTTCACGGACGTGGATTGCTGCTGCCGCCCAACGCCGTGCGGCAGTTGGAGGAGACGGTGATCGTGACGCGCGAAGAGACTCCAGTTCGGATCATGGACGTCGCGGAAGTATCGATCGGGGGATCCTTTCGTCGTGGTGTCCTGGAGGTCAACGGCAGGGAAGTTGTCGGTGGCATTGTCGTAATGCGACGAGGCGCAGACGCGGCAGAGGTTACCGGGGCGGTGCGCGAAAAGATCCGGTCGATTGAGGCGGGATTGCCCGCAGGCGTGAGCATCAAATCGTTCTACGATCGGAGTCAATTGATCGGTAATACCGTGGATACCGTTTGGGATGCGCTGTGGAAGGAGATCTTGCTGGTGACCCTCGTTCACGTGTTCTTTCTCTGGCACTTCCGAAGTGTGCTGATCGTCACGCTGCCATTGCCGTTGTCGATTCTCGGGGCTTTCGTGTGCATGAAGGTCGGCGGGGTGAATTCGAATCTGATGTCGTTGGGCGGGATCGCAATCGCGATCGGAGTGCTCGTGGATGCCGGCATCGTGATGGCAGAAAATGTTCGTCGAAGGGTGGAGGAAGGGACGGGAGAACTGTCGACGGAGGATCGCACCGAATTGGTTCGCACGGCTTGCCAGCAGGTGGGGCGACCACTGGTGTTCGCGATGGTGATCGTGATCGTTGGCTTCCTACCGGTGTTTCTCTTGCAGGGCGCCGAGGGTAAGATGTTTCGACCACTGGCATTGACGAAGACCTTCGCCATGGTGATATCGGTGTTGCTGTCGATCACCTTGGTGCCGGCGCTATGCAGCCTGCTGGCGGTGGGACGTTCAAGTGAGGGAAACAATGCGGTCATGCGGTGGTTAAGTGGTGTCTATCGGCCGCTGCTCGAATGGGCGTTGCGCCGAAGTCAATTGGTGGTGATCGGCGCGCTGTTGGTGTTCATGGCAACTTTGGTGTTGGCGGTGGGGGTGCCGACCAAGTGGACTGCGGCAATGCAGCGGAGCGGATGGACAAAGTTTGCAGCGCTGGCGGATGGGACCGGTTCGGAATTCATGCCCAGGTTGGACGAGGGCAGCCTGTTGTTGATGCCGGTGATGGCGCCAGGGGTTTCGCTGACGGAGGTCAAGCGGGTGATGATCTGGCAAAATGAAATCATCCGACAAAGTCCGGAAGTACTCTCCGTAGCGGGCAAGCTGGGTCGGGCCGACACGGTGACTGATCCCGCGCCGGTGGAGATGATCGAAACAACGATCCAGCTCCATCCGCGATTGATCGATCGGCCGATCAACGTGCTCGGTCTGTTCGAAATTCCGCGCAAGGTGAAGAATCCGGTTTGGCGTTCCGGGATGACGACGGAGAAACTGGTCTCTGAATGGACGCGCAAGTTATCGGAACTGCCCGGCTTTGTTCCCGGATTCCTGCAGCCGATTGAGAATCGAATTCTGATGTTGAACACCGGCATTCGCGGCCAGCTGGGGATCAAGATTCTGGGCGACGATCCGGGCAAGTTGCAGGCGAAGGCTGCGGAGATTTCCGAGTTGGTGCGTGAAGTGCGAGGGGCCGACGCGGTGGTGGCAAGTCGTCAGCAGGGGCAGCCTTATGTCGAAGTCGAGGTGGATCGACAGGCGGCAAGTGTGCACGGGCTTTCCGTTCACGACGTCCTGGAGACCGTGGTCCTGGGTATCGGCGGTCGCGATGTAACCACGGTCGTCGCCGGGCGTGAACGCATTCCGGTGCATGTGCGCCTACAACGCTCGGAACGAACCGATGTCCATCGTCTCGGAGACATTTTGGTCGCGACTCCGAATGGACATCATCTCCCGTTGGGCTTGCTGGCCAAGTTTCATCGCACCACGGGACCCAACGTCTTGGAGAGCGAGGATGGAATGCTGCGGGCCTACGTCCAGATGAACGTGCGCGGTCGGGATCTGGGTGGCTTTGTGGAAGAGGTGAAAGCGTTGATCCGGAAGGAGGTGGAACTTCCCACCGGAATGACCATCGCTTACAGCGGGCAATTCGAAGACCAACTGCGCACGCGCAAGACAATGTGGCTCATCGTGCCGTTGGCAGTGCTGTTGATCTTCATGTTGTTGCTGCTCCTGTATCGCTCGGCTGGCGAAGCCGCGCATGTGTTGCTGGCGATTCCTTTCGCCTTGTCCGGCGGATTCCTGCTGCAGTGGATGCTGGATCAACCATTCAGCGTGGCGGTTTGGGTGGGGTATATCGCCCTGTTTGGAACCGCGATCCAAACGACGATGGTTATGGTGGTGTATCTGCAACAGGCCCTCGCGGACGAACGCACCCAGTGTGAAGGGAATTGGAGCGAGCAGGCACTGCTGACGGCGGTGACGAAAGGAGCGTTGCTGCGCCTGCGCCCGAAGCTGATGACGGTGGTGACCATCATCGCGAGTTTGGTTCCTTTAATGCTGCTGGATCGGACCGGAGCCGAGGTGATGCGGCCCTTGGCGACGCCGATTGTCGGCGGGATGGTGAGCAGTTTGTTTCACGTCTTGATTGTCACGCCGGTGCTGTTTTTGTGGCTTCATCGGCACGATTCGGAAGCTGAGGAGGCGTTTTCTGCTGGCCGCAATTCAAGAAAAAGGTTTAGAAAGCAACGGTGAATCTGCTTCAGCTACGGTGGTCGGGTGTGTTGGCGCTGCTTTTGGCAGTGCCCAGCTTGACTTATGGACAACCGTTCCGGACGTCAGCGCCGGGGAGTCGGACAGCACTTGAGTTTCCCACCCCGATGTCGCAACCGCAGCCCCAGACCCGACTCGGCGAGCAACCGGTGAAAGGGATCGGGACGCGCACTTTCCAGCGCACCTCCGCCTCCATGGCTCCTCCCGCACCGCGGTCTCGACAGATCGCTCCCAACATCAACGTGGACACGGCCTTGGCCAAGATCATGGCTCCGGTCGGCAATTTTCACGCCCAAGGTTGGTTGGAATTCTGGACCACCAACGGCGGCCAGTTTGAGATCAAGCAATTCCCTTTCACGATGCAGATCCTCGAAGGCCGGATTCGCACCGAGCTCGATCTCAGCCAGATCCCAAAGCAATTCGACAAGGACGGCGCCTGGACGACGATGCGGCAGATCGGCATTGAAAAGATCACCAGCGTCACCCTGCCGAAATTGACCACGATGAAAGTGATCTTCCCGAAACAACAAGCCTACGTCACCCACGGCTTGGCACAGAAGGATGCGCCCGAGCACATCCGCATGGTGAATCGTGTCCTGGTCGGACCGGAGCGCCTCAACGATCGTATTTACAACAAGTACAGCGCCAAATTGGAGTACCTCACCGGTGCCTCGGTGCCCGTCGAAATCTGGCAGTTACCCGGCGGCACCAACGACCACCCGGCCTTCATCAAGATCAAACAAGCCTCTTCGGCGGTATCCGTTCGTTTCGCCCACCTGCAACGCGGCAAGGTGCCGGTGGATAATTTCGACACGCCCGATGACTATTCGCAGTACACGGACATGGGCATTTTCCTGCAAGGCGCCTCGGCCCGTTTCGAGCTGGAGAATTCGCCCGGTATGCGAGCGCGCTCGCGTCCCCAAGTGATCCGGCCCGGCGCCAACGGATCCTTCTCCCGCCCCCCCAGAATTCCACAACCGCGGGTGATCGGCACCACTCCGGTGCAGTAAGTTCGCCCTTAGGGGCGAGCAACAATTCACAGTTGACCTTTCTCCGATACCCGACATAGCCTCCGAAATTCCGCCCTCGATGGAGTCTTGAGAGTCCTAGGCGGCATGACCATGACAGAAGGTTATTGCGTAAAGTGCAAGGCCAGTCAGACGATCCTCAACGGCGTTGAGGATCGTTTGCGGAACGGCCGAAAGTGCATCCGTGGAAAGTGCCCATCCTGTGGCACAAGCATGTTCAAGATCGTCGGTGCCGCTTTTGTGGCCACCGCCGAGAATTCGGTAACTTCACCGAATCAGGTGGCGTCCGGTTGAATCAAATCCAATCCCCGTTATGAAAAAATTCCTGTTGCTCACCGCCGTGGTGGCCATTACTGCCACCGGTTTCACTCTCACTGCCGCTGACGACAAGGACAAGGCCGAGAAACGCGAACACGATAAGCCACGTTCTCTCCGTGATCTTCCGGCCAAGGAACACGAAAAACGCGAGACCGACGTTCAGCGCAAACGTGAGCTTTTGGAACAGATGAAGAAGCGCCGCGCCCAGATGGAGCGCGACGGCAAACGTGATCGCGCCCAAGACGAAGAAGCGGTCGCTCGCAAACGTGCCGCGATGGCCAAGGAAATGCAGGAACGCCTCCGCCGCTCCCGAGAGCATGCTTCCCGCGAACGCGACGAACGGCAGCACGACGAAGCACAAAAACGCTCCGCCCAACCCAGCCTGCTTGAACGCGCACGCGCAGCCGAGCAGGCTCGCCATCGTGGAGGCGAACGCGAACATCAGGGCCGCGAAAGCGCCGAAGCCCGCGCGCACCGCGAGCGTGATCAAGCGGCCAGCCGTCGTCGCGAGGCCGAACACCATCGCGCTGAAGCACATCAACATGCCGAGCATCATCGCGGCCGTGGGCATGATGATGAGCGGAAGGGACACGAACCGCGTCGAGTTTCATTGGAGGAAGCCGAACGCAACGTGCATCACCTCCGCGAAGCCTCGGAATTATTGGGAGCCATCGGGCGGACCGACCTCGCTCGCCAGCTGGGGCGCGAAGCCAATGAAATCGCCGAAAAGCTGGAACGTCACCATCGCGAGCGCGGTGAACAGCACGAAGGTCCCAGCACGCGTGAATTGGCCGGAGGCCTCGAGCGCCTGCAGGATCACGTTCAACACCTCACGCGCAAGGTTCAAGAGCTTGAGAAGCGTCTCAACGCCAAGGGCGGCAAGCACTAGACCTTCCGCGCACCGCGCAACACGGCTTTCGGATCGGCGATGCCGACTCCGGGGCCAGTGGGAATCGACAACGCTCCGTCACGAATGTCGATCGGATGAGTGAACCAGTCCGTGTACTTCTCAATGCCCCGCTTGTATTCCTGCCACGGACCGATGTCCTTCGTACAGGCGGCAAAGTGGAGCATGTAAAAGAATCCGAACCCTCCCGAGATGTGGCAGGTCGTCGGTAGACCTGCGGCCGCGGCCATGTTCGCCACGCGTTTGCTGCGAATGAGTCCGCCGTGGTATTGCAGATCCGGTTGCACGACGTCCGTCACACGCGTGCGGATCGCATGTTCGAAGCGCCACTGACTGAACTCCTGTTCGCCACCGGCCACCGGAATCTCCAACTCCTCCGTCACCTTGCGCGTCTCACCGAGTTTATCGAAGGGACAAGGTTCCTCGAAGTACACGGCTTTGATGTCCTCCAACATTCTGCCCACTCGGATCCCATTCTTCACATCGTACGAACTGTTAGCATCCGCGTGAATTGCGACCTGATCCCCGAGAAAATTCCGTGACAGCGGAATGGGCTTTTCCGTGCGACCGGGAATGGAGTCCGCATTGCGGCTCATGCGTCCACCGACGCGATACTTCACCGCGCGCCCGCTGGTTTCATCGAGCAGCTTACGTAGGTAGCGCACCTCCTGCTCAGGCGTGTTGTTGCGATTCCCGCTCGCTACGCAGAACGGCACCCGTTCCCGCTGCTTTTCACCCAGCAGATTCCAAATCGGTTTGCCCGCCACGCGTCCCAGCAAATCGAGAATGGCAAACTCCACCCACGCCAGCGGGCTCCACAACGCCAAGCCCTGCAACTTGTAGTTGCTGCGGAAGCGATAAACGCCAAACAGATGTTCCTCCAGTTGACGCGCATCCTTTTTCAGAAAGTACGGAATCACGCGCTCCTTCAGAATCGGATGCAGGTAGGGTCGACGATTGGTGAGCGAAATCCCGATCGTCCCGTCCCGCGAACGCACGCGGACAAAACTCTCACCGTCTTTTTGCAGCAGATCGATCGACTCGATGATGATCGGTTCACGCAAGTCGGACGTCTTGAGCACCTTGCGCATACGTGCGCGAGAAATGTCATCCTCCGCGTAAGCCCTGCGCGTCATCGCGGTGAGACCGGCGGCAATCAGGAGTTTCCGGCGTGAGAGTTTCATGGCTTGGACCATTTCAGGGGCGGGGAATAGTCCGGGAATTGCCAGCGATCGAATCGACTTTGTCCGCGTTGGTCGAAGAACGCCTCGTCGGCAAAATCCAACAGCGCCGACCAGTCCTCCGCCTGTTGCGCGTGCTTGCCTGGACGCCAATGCAGCCGCGCCCAGCCTTCGCGTCCAAGCCAGTCATAGACCACGCTTCCCGCACGCACACCTGCTTCCACCGCCAGCGTGTTGTTGTATTCGTCTTCCGTGGCATTCGTGTTCAGCAGAGGCCGGGGAGCGATCAATGAGACCAGAGTATGCGAATCGAAGGGCAGTTTGTTCGGTTGCCCGACGAAACGCTGGTAACGCTGGTTGAACCAATGCGGCACGTGCTTCTTCAGATGCGCGAGGTAATCCATCGTTCCGCGCACGCCCTTCGGATCGCGAATGCGCAAGGTCGCACAGGATCCGTATCCGCCCGTGCACGGGACAACCACATCGATTCGTTCATCGTAAATCCCGGCGGCAATGGCGGTCTGTCCGCCGCGAGAGTGACCCGTGGCGACGATGCGATTCAGGTCTGCATGACCGAGACGATCCAGCGCATCGAGCACAACCTGGTGCGTCCAAGCCCACACCGCGATCGATCCCCAGTCGTATTCGGGATAAAGCGGGAAGATGCCACGATCCCGATTGTTCTTCTGGTCCACAGCGAAATCCTCACGGCGAAACTTGCACAGAATATATCCGCGCTTCACAGCTTCCTCGGCGGCCGCCAAGTCCCGCTCCACCGTCGCATGGTAGCGCTTGATCGCGGTCGCCTGGTCAAACAGCGCGCGACAGTTCTTGATGATGGTCGGACAACGTTTTCCTTCCGACGGCCGGATCAGCGAGAAGCGTAATCGAGCATCACGGTCATTTCGGTGGACGGTGAGCTCCAACCGCACTCTCATGGCATTGCCGAAGATCGGCTCCGCGTCGATTTGCCGGATCGTGACCTGATCGGCAGTTGGGCGTGGCGGCATGCGACCGTACATGTAGTGGGCGAGCAGTTGCTTCAACCATTCCCGCTGCGTCTTCCAATCCTCTCGATTCGTCACGCGACTGCCATCCGGACGACGAAACGGATCTGGCAGACCCGTTTCCCCAGCCAAATCTTCCACGGGGGAAAACGGGTTCGTAGCGACCCGGGCCAGTTGGAAGAACTTCTCGCGCAAACTGCTGCGGTGTGGACTTGGGGTGAACACCAAGACGACAAGCTGGTTGGACGGATCGATCCAAGCCGCCGTACCATCGGAACCGGCGTGAGCGAACACTCCGTTCTCCCCCACGCGCCAGCCGTAACCGTAGGAATGGCCACCAGTCACTCGGGCAAAGGGCGACGTCATCAAGCGAACCGTCTCTTCCGCCAAGATGCGACGGCCATCATAAACACCTCCGTTGAGAAACATCTGGCAAAACACCGCGTAGTCCCTGGCCGTCGAGATCATCCCTCCCGAGGCGCGAACAAACGGATACTTCGGAGGCTGACCGGGCTTCCAGCCCACCGTCCATTTGCCCTCCCGCCGATAATACACCACGGACATCCGACCGAGCTTGCCGTCGAGTTTCTCCGCGACCTCGTGATGATAGCTGTCGTTCATCCCGAGCGGCCGATAGATGGCCTTATGCAGAAACTCCTCCAACCGATTCCCGGAAACCACCTCGGCGATCGCGCCCAGGGAATTGTAGCCGGCGTTGCTGTAGCTGTAACTCGCGCCCACTTTTTCGGCCGGGCCTGTTTTGCCGAAGCGGTCGACCTCAAGCCGCAGCTTGGAGTCGGGCAGTAGCGGTTTGTAGAAGATCGGCTTGATGCGCA
>JBMYQZ010000225.1:0-8172 GCA_049601855.1 Limisphaerales bacterium
ACATCGAACGCTTCGTCGCCGCGCTTCCCGAAACTGTACAGAGCATCTCGGTTCTGGACCGCACGAAAGAACCCGGTGCGGTCGGCGAACCGCTGTATCAGGACGTGCTCGCGGCACTGGCCGAAACTGGCCGCTCGGCAAAGGTCAACGGCGGTCGTTACGGACTCTCGTCCAAAGAATTCACGCCGGTTGAGATTGAACCGCTGTTGATCGACGGGATGCATGGCGCAGACTATTGAATCTCCATTTCCATGGCTGGCAAACCTTTTGCGATTTGGTGGGTCGGACGGGTGCCTGTCCTTCCGGCATCCTGCCGGGAGTTACCGACGCTGTGCCCGGGCCGAGCGGATGGAAATCCTTCGAGGGAATTCGTTACCGTCTCCAAAGACCATGCCTTCGTGCTCCCGGCAAGATGCCGGAAGGACAGTGGTCCGGGAACTCTTGCCAATTCGCCGCCTTCACGCATGATCCGCGGCGATGAAATTCCCGCGTTTTTTTCTCCCTGTTTTCGCGTCCTTGACGCTCCTGGCGAATGCTCAGGCACAGACGGCTACTTTCTGGATCGGCACTGGTGGCGGCCCAAGCAAGGGTATCTATCGGGGTCAGCTGAACCTCAAGACTGGACGGCTTTCACCGACCACACTGGCGGCTGAGATTGGTCGCCCAGGGTTCCTTGCCATGCACCCGGATCGCTCTACGCTCTACTCGGTCGGCAACCTGGACGGGAAGAATGCCGTCACCGCCTATCGTATCGAAGGCTCGGGCAACAAGGCACAATTGAAACTGCTCAATTCCGTCGACACCGGCGACGGCGGGAGCGCTCATGTCTGCGTGGACAAGACTGGGCGCACCGTGATCTCCGCGCAGTACGGCGGCGGCTCGGTGTCAGTCTTCGCACTCAACAAGGACGGTTCGATCAAGGAACGCACGCAGGTGATCGAACACGAAGGCGCTTCGCTGGCCGACGCGCGTCGGCAGAAATCTCCGCACCCGCATTGGGCGGGCGTTTCGCCAGACAACCGCTTCGCGTTCATTCCGGATCTCGGCTTGGATCAGGTGGTGATCTATCGCCTCGACGCGGCGAAATCCAAACTGACACGTCATGGCGTCGGGCAACTTCACGCCGGTGCCGGTCCTCGGCACATGAAATTTCACACCAGCGGCAAGTGGGTTTATGTGCTGAACGAACTCGACCTATCCGTCACCGTCTTCGATTACGACAAGCAGGCGGGAACGATGAAGGCCAAGCAGCTGGTCCCAACTGTCCCGAAGGAAGACCTGGTCACTTTGCAGGCCAAGAGCTGTTCCGAGATTCGCGTGCATCCGAGCGGCAAGTTTGTTTACGCCGCCAATCGCGGGCACGACACGATCACCGCTTTTCGTGTGAATCAAGAGACCGGTGAGTTGCGCGTGATCGAACGCGAATTCGTCCGCGGCGCCACTCCGCGCAATTTCAATCTCGATCCCGCGGGCAAATGGATTCTCGCCGGCGGTCAGGATTCACACACCTTGGCTGCCTTCGCGATCGACCAGGAAACTGGTGAGCTCGCCTACAATCGCAGCGTCGTCAACAATCCGTCTCCGATCTGCATTCTCTTTCAGCCGGAATGAGCGTCTTCGGTGAACTGGCGGTCCCGATGGGTTTGGGACTGCTGCGGCTTGGTACCGGAGGGAGACCGGAAGAGGCCGATGCCATCGGCGTGATTCATCATGCCTTGGATCGCGGAATTCGTTTGCTCGACACCGCCGACGTCTATTGCCTCGACCACCGTGACCTACATTACGGCGAGGAGTTGGTGCACAAGGCGTTGGAATCTTGGGACGGCCCGAAGGACGAGGTTCGCGTCATCACCAAGGCGGGCTTGGCGCGACCGAAGGGGCGTTGGATGCCTGCCGGCCGACCGGAGAAGCTCCGGGCGGCGGTCGAGGGCAGTCTGCGGGCATTGGAGGTCGAGCAATTGTTCATGTTTCTGCTGCACGTGAACGATCCAAAGACGCCGTTCGAAGACAGCCTCGGCGCGATTGCCGAGTTGCAACGCGAAGGCAAGATTCAGCATCTCGGTTTGTGCAACGTCTCCATTCCCGAGATCCGCCAGGCGCAACGGCACTTCGACGTCGCGGCCATCCAATGCGAACTCAGCGTGATGAACCGCAAGGCCGGCACTTCCGGTGTGTTGGCTCTCTGCGCGCAGGAAGGTATTCCGTTTCTCGCGCATCGGCCAATGGGCGGTCACGCCAAGGCGGACAAGATGCCAAAGAACCGGGCGATGAAACCGCTGTCGAAGAAATACGACGTCCCGCCCAATGAAGCTGCACTGGCCACGTTGCTCGATCTGCCGGAACCGGTCATCCCGGTGTTTGGTGCGACGAAGAAGGAGAGCGTGGATTCGTCGCTGAAGTCGCTGGAGCTCAATCTCGACGACGAGGATCGGGCGCTGCGCGAGAAGATTACTTTTGCCGCCACTCCGGAGGCGCTTGCAGCGATCGCCCCGCCGGTGATGCCCGAAGGCCTGGGCCCATTGACCGCAGGCGAGGATCCCAGGACTGATGCCGAAGTCGTTGTGATCATGGGCATTCAAGGCGCCGGCAAATCCTCGCGCGTAGAGAAATATGTCGACGCCGGTTACCATCGACTCAATCGCGACCTGCTCGGCGGCAAACTCGACGATCTGCTCCCGTTAATTGGCGAACAACTGCAGGGCGACCACGGCCGCGTCGTGCTCGACAACACCTATCCCACCCGGCTCTCGCGCTATCCGGTGATTCGCCTGGCGCACAAGCATGGTGTGCCGGTGCGTTGCATTCATCTCGCCACTCCGCCACGCGAAGCGCAGGTCAATGTCGTGAATCGCATCCTCGAACGATACGGTCACTTGCCGAGTCCGGACGAGTTGAAGGAACTTTCCAAGTCCGACCCGAATCTGCCTCCACCCGCTACGATGGCGGCCTATGCGGCTTCGTTCGAGAAGCCGGATCTGGACGAGGGCTTCTCGGTGATCGAGGAGATTGGTTTCGAACGCCGCCCCGATCCGGGCACCTACACGAACAAGGGGCTACTCCTTGACGTCGATGGCACGATCCGCGTGACCAAGAGCGGCGAGTTCTATCCGGTGACACCCGACGACATCGAACTCCTCCCCAATCGCCGCGAGAAACTGCAGCCGTGGATTGATGACGGTTACGAACTGTTCTTCATCTCCAACCAGAGCGGGGTGGCTTCCAAGAAACTCTCCGCCGAAGACGCGCAGGCCTGCTTTGATCGCACGATTGAATTGCTCGGTTTACCCGTGAAAGAAGTCGCCTTCTGTCCGCACAAGGCCTTTCCGGCCGGTTGTTTCTGTCGCAAGCCCTTGCCGGGAATGGGCATCCAACTCATGCAGAAACACGAGCTCTCCCGTGAGCATCTAGTGATGGTCGGTGACATGGACAGCGACGCTGACTTCGCGGCCACGATCGGCGCCAAGTATCACGACGCGAAAGAGTTCTTTGGCACCTGAGCAAGTGGCGCTCACCCATTGCGGGCCGTATTTCGGCGGCGCATGGTGGCGGGATTCAATTTGGACACGTTGGCGCGCTACCAACCGCTGACAAAGTTGGGCGTGACCATGGTGGTCGTGGGTCTGGTGCTGGGGTTCTACGGTTGGTTCTGGTTCAGTGAGAGTCGGAAGCTCTTGGCCGAAGGGGTACACGGCATTGCCGAGATCACGGAGATTCGCAGGGACGGCAGATGGAGACGCCGTTTGATTCTGGAAATGGACACGGAGCGGGGCAGGGAACGAATCAACTACTCATTTCGGCGTCAACGGGGTTGGGCATGGAGCGAGGGTGAGCGCATTTCTATCGTGTATCTGCCAAAGGCGCCGGGAGTGTTTCAATTCGGAAAGGAAGCCTACCTGAACCCGTACGGGCTCGCCGGTGGATTGTTGCTGTTGGTCGTCGGCATCGTGCTACCGATCGTTGAGAAACGTCGGGAGGATGTCGGTTTTCAGCGCGACTACGATGACAGCGAACCCCTCAGTGAAACGGAGGAGCGTCAACGTTTCGCGAACCTGGACCTGCAAGCCTACCACGACTGGTCGGCTCGCTTGCAGGGCGCGGGATTCGGTTTCATGGGCAACGCTATGCCGGTGGACCTGCCAACCAAAGGAGGCCGGGCGCGTCTGGAGAGACAGTTTCGCAGTGGCGATGCGGTCGCCGTTCTATACGTCGTCCAACCCGGTTTCTTTGCTCAGATGGCCGGCGGTAAGCAAGAGATTGCGGTGGAGCTGATCAGTCTTCTCGCCAACGGCAAATTTATCATCACCACCAATTACCACAGCGGCCACGAGGCCCTGACCAAGCGCGACAAGGTCAGCCACATGCAGATGCCCGATTCGATGGACGCCGACATGTTGCGCGAGGCTCACGGAGTTCGGCTCCGCGAAAATGTCGGCAACGCCTCCGCCGTTCCGATTCAGGATGCCAACGAAGCCCGCAAGTTGTTGGACGGTTTGGCCGAATTTGCCTGAGCTACTTCCCCTTCAGGCGTTTCTGCCACTTCCGTTCCATCGCTCCAAAGAAGCGGGCCCGCTGCCAGCAATACACGGTTCCAACCCAGCTGACGATCGTGAGCAGTAGTAGCGGAAAACTCAATGCGT
This sequence comes from Limisphaerales bacterium, assembly GCA_049601855.1. Taxonomy (GTDB): domain Bacteria; phylum Verrucomicrobiota; class Verrucomicrobiia; order Limisphaerales; family JAYPXF01. Next base: position 4,638 of record JBMYQZ010000225.1, read on the forward strand.
GAGCCCATATTGGCGCCAGCCTGCCGCCGGAAGTGACGGCCATCCAGAGATTCACGATGACTCCGAACCCGGCGACCGGTGTGGCCGCGGTCAGGCCCAGCGCCAGCAGCTCCCTGTAGCTGCACAGAATCACGTAGTTCACGAAATGGGAGGAGGAGAAGAGCGGAACGCCGATGGTGATTATGATGACACCCAGCAAGATAAGACTTACGTTGATCTCACTTAGTGCAATGAGCGGCATCGCGCGGCCAGTTCACCACAGGGTGTAGCCACCGTCGATGACCAAGGCGGCGCCGGTCATGTAGCGGGAGGCGTCGCTGGCGAGGTAGACCGCGAGTGGTCCGAGATCTTCCGGATCACCAAACTTGCCGGCGGGGATCTGGGCTTCGAACTCGCGGATGACGTCCGGGTGCTCTTTCGCCCAGCGTTGGTTTGGTTCGGTCATGAAACCACCGGGACAGATGGCGTTCACCGTGATGCCATGCGGCGCCCAATCAGCGGCCGTGGTTTTCGTGAACTGGATGATCGCGGCTTTCGAAGTCTCGTAGCTGCGCCCACCAATGCCGCGATTGGCAATCATGCCGGAGATGGAGGCGATGTTGATGATGCGCCCGCCTTGGCCGCGCTTGATCATCGCCCCGCCAATGATCTTCGTGCAGAGAAAGGTGCTGGTCAGATTGAGATCGAGGATGCGTTGCCAGTCCGCGAGCGATTGCTCCTCAAGCGGCACGTTGATCAGGCGACCGCCGACGTTGTTGATCAGGATATCGATGGAATGCTCGTCAGCGATTCGATGGCACTCTCGCTCCACCGATTCAGGATTGCCGAAGTCACCTTCGATGGGAGTAGCTTCTCGTCCGAGTTCACGGATGTCCGCGGCGGTCTTCTCCAGGCTGGCCTGATCGCGTCCGGTGAGGAACACATCGGCACCGGCCTCCGCGATCGCCAAAGCCATCTCCCGCCCCAGCCCGCGGCTGCCGCCGGTGATGAGCAGGCGTTTCCCGGTGAGCTTGAATCGATCGAGGATGGGCATGCGCCCGTCAGTCCTTCCGCTTGAACTCGCCGGCCTTGAGTCGCTCGAAGTACGAGACGGATTCCTTGCGAAGAACGGGGAACAGCAACCAAATTGCCAGGATATTGGGGATCGCCAGGAGTCCGAAGACCAGGTCAGAGAAGTTCAATACCGTGTCCAGCGTTCGAATCGCGCCCAGAACGGCAAAGCAGCAGAACACGATCTTAAACGGTAGCACACCCTTCTCACCGAAGAGATAGTCAGCCCCGCGCTCCCCGTAGTAGGCCCAACTGAGCAGCGTGGAGTAGGCGAATAAGGTGACCGCCACAGGCACGAAGAATCTCCCAAAGCCGTTGAAGGCGGAGTCGAAGGCCATCGCCGTCAATTCCACGCCATTGGCATCGGACTGCCAGGCACCGGAGATGAGAATGACCAAGGCTGTCATCGTGCAGATCACGACCGTGTCGATAAAAGGCTCGAGCAAGGCGACCACGCCTTCGCGGGCAGGTTCCTTCGTCGCCGCGGCACTGTGCGCGACAGCTGCCGAGCCCATGCCCGCTTCGTTCGAGAAACTCGCACGGCGCACGCCTTGGATAATGACTTCTTTTACCACTATGCCCGCGAAACCACCGGCGGCTGCCGTGCCCGCAAAGGCGTCGTGGAGGATCATCTTTATCAGTTCGGGAACCTTGCCGAAGTTCATGCAGATCACCAGCGCAGCGCCGGCGAAGTAGATCAGCCCCATCAAGGGCACGAGCTTGGAGGTGACTGAGGCGATCCGCTTGATGCCGCCGATGATCACCATGCCGGTGAGGATGGCGAGGACCAGGCCGGTGGCTAGTTTCGGGATCTCAAAATTCGTATGCAGGATGCTCGCGACCTGGTTGGTCTGGAACATGTTCCCGGCCCCCCAACTGGAGACCATGATTCCCACGGCATAGAAGATTGCCAGTGGCTTCCAAGCCTTGCCCAAGCCCTGCTCGATGTAGTGCATCGGACCGCCGTGCACGACGCCATTCTCGTCCACCCGCCGGAACTTGATCGCGAGCGTGCACTCGGAATACTTCAGGGCCATGCCGAACAAGCCGACGAGGACCATCCAGAAGGTTGCGCCCGGTCCACCCAAGTGCATGGCCACGGCCACACCACCGATATTTCCGAGACCCACCGTGGCGGAAAGCGCCGTGCAGAGGGCTTGAAAGTGCGAAATCTCGCCCGGGTCGCCTTCGTGGTCATATTTTCCACGGACCACATCGATCGCATGGCGGAAGCCCTTCCATTGCAGCAGCCCCCCGCCGAGTACCAGAAAGGAAAGGAGAAAGCCGCTGCCAACCAGAAGAATGATCAGTGGCAGATTCCAGACATAGCCGACACCGGTGGCAATCCACTGGCTAAGCTTTTCGGAAAAACCCGCAGGCGCTTCGGCCTGCGCAAGAAGAGGGAGGATATAATCCATGAGAATTGGTGGTTAGCTGTTTTGCGGGGCGACGGTCTTCTTCAAATGTTCCAGGCTCTTGGTGGCGATTACTTCCGGACCTTCCTCGAAGTTGAAGACCTCCACGGAGACCACGCCTTCGTAGCCGACATCGCGCAAGGCCTCGCCGATCGGCACGTAATCGGTGTCACCGAAACCGGGGCCCTTGAGGTTTTCGTCGTTTGCGTGGAAGTAGGCAAAGTGCGGCCAGGAATCGCGGATGATCTGCGGGGTGGGTTTCGGGTCACCGCTCATCGCTTTGACATCGAGGATAATCTTGAAGGCTGAACTGGGAATCTGTTCGATGAACTCAATCGCCTGGGCGGCGGTGTTGATGAAATTCGTCTCGGAGGGAGCCAGTGGCTCGAAGCAGACGGTCACGCCGCGGTCTTCGCCGACCTTGATCGATTCGCGGAAACATTCAGTCGCCCATTCCCAACCTTGTTCGAAAGTGACGGGCGGGACGATGTCGCGCTGTTTTGGAGAGCCGACGACGATGGTGTCACCACCGACGTCGGCGCAGCAATTGACGAGGTCGACCATGTATTGCGCGGTCTTTTTGCGAATCGCTTCGTCCTGATGGGTCAGGTGCATGCCCTCGGCCTTCACGAGCACCCAGTGCAGTCCGGAAACGGCGATGTTGTGCTTGGCTGAGAGGTCCTTGATTTCCTGGCGCTTGGCAGCGGAGATATCCGTGACGTAGGGCGCGATGGTGAAAGGGGCGATCTCGACGGCGTCGTAACCGGTCTTGGCCGCAAAGGCAAAGGTGTCGTCGAGACTCCAACCGTCAAAGATTTCGTTGCAGATTCCGAAACGCATGCGCGGGATTAAAGCACGGGTTTGGAAGCTGTCGAGCGTGGTTTGGCTGTGGGTGCAACTGATTGCCGATTGCTGAGCACTGATTGCTGCGCACGCCACTCCAGCCTTGCCATCCCAAGTCACGGGCGCACACTGTTTTTCGACACAAACGGTATGAGAGGAATCTGATGCAGAGGCTAGGGTGTGTTCGAAAACCGTTCAACACAACCAGTCATAGATGGAGGCCAAGG
>JBMYQZ010000226.1:0-2550 GCA_049601855.1 Limisphaerales bacterium
TGAGTGGCCTTCTCGGCCAGCACCTTGCCGCTGATGCGACCATTCTGTTTGAGCTTGATCTCGTCCGCCGACAAGACCATCGCGCCAAACAGCAGCAATCCGCAAATGAGGTAACCCTTGAACATATGGGCGCAACTTAGCGGCGCCCTCTGCCCCACTCAAATCTCAAATTTCAAATTTCAAATTTCAAAACCCGGATTCCTTCCGCAAGCTTCCGGCATGCGCGTCCAAGCCCTCTTTCCCACCTACGTGTATCAGGCTCCCCTCCAACGCAAAGGCACCCGGGAACTGAATCGCGAGTTACTCAAGGAAACCGCCCAGATCTGCGAATTCGACGTCGAGGGGCAGAAGTGGTCCCGCAAGAATTACCGAGGCGGCTATACCTCCTACGGCAGCATCGACAAACTGCATCAATTCTCCTCCACGTTCATGGACCTGGAGAAGAAACTGAACCGCCACGTCGCCGCCTACGCAAAGGAGCTGGAGTATGATCTTGAAGATCGACCGCTGGTGATGACCGACTGCTGGGTCAACGTGATGCCGCAGGACACGGTCCATGGACTCCACCTCCACCCGACTTCGACGATCAGCGGCACGTATTACGTGAAGACGCCCAAGGGTTGTTCCAGCATCAAGTTCGAGGATCCGCGTCTGGCCAACATGATGGCTGCTCCTCCTCGCAAACCCGACGCGCGGCGCGAAAATCAGCAGTTCATCGAATACCCCGCCGAAGCCGGCAACGTGGTCCTGTTCGAGAGCTGGCTGCGACACGAGGTCGCGTCCAACCCCAGCAAGAGCGAACGCGTCAGTATCAGTTTCAACTACAATTGGTTTTGACTCCCAAATCGAGGACACGGAGGAAATGGAGAAAGAAAAGGAACTGAACAGCGGCAAGAAGAACACCACCAACACCACCAAGTTCGAGGTCACCAGCGGCGAGTCCGGCAAACCACGGGTGATCAAGATTTCAGTCTCACATCTCGGCCTCGCGCTTTCTGGGGGGCGGAATTCGCAGTGCGAGGCCGGGCTTGGGCGTTCTCCAGGGACTGGCGAGAAGAGGGATCGTCAAGCGGCTCAATTACCTGTCCACTGTTTCGGGCGGAGGTTACATCGGCGGCTTTTGGGCGGCTTGGCGACACCGGCACGCGAAATCAAAGCAATCCGACCAACGGGACAAGGAGCATGGATTCCCGATGAACAGCCAGCGTGACAACGAACGGCCGCCAATCCGTCACCTGCGTAGACTCTCCAACTTCCTCGCCCCGGGTCCGGGACTCTTCGCGGCCGAAGGTGGCAAACTGACACTGGCGCTGCTTGGATTCATGGTCGGCCTGTAACAGGAACTGGGCTTCAGCCCCGACATGGGCAAAGATCCCGGGAGTTACCACCTGTAATGCACGACGAACACCCGCCCATCACCCAGCGCACGATCGAACGTATCACCGGCGGCCGAAGGGAATCCATCGAGGACACCCTCGTCGTCGAGGAACCGATGGAGATCCGTGTCCGTGGACAAGGCATCGCCGTGACCATGCGCACCCCCGGCCACGACTACGAACTCGCGGCGGGCTTCCTGGTCTCCGAAGGCATCATCAACGACTTCGCCCAAGTCCTCGCCATCAACCATTGCCAGCAAGGCGAGGGCTCAGACCACAACAACGTCGTCAACGTCTACCTCGCTCCCAAGGTCGAGGTGGACATGGAAAAGCTGACCCGCCACGTCTTCGCTTCCTCCAGCTGCGGCCTCTGCGGCAAGGCCTCCATCGACGCCATCCAACAGCAATTCCCCCCGATCGAAAGCCCTCCGAGCGTTTCTCCCGACCTCATCCAAGGCCTCCCCGACAAACTGCGAGACCAACAAAGCGTCTTCGACACCACCGGCGCCCTCCACGCCGCCGCCCTCTTCGATCACGAAGGCAACCTCTTCGTCCTCCGCGAAGACGTCGGCCGCCACAACGCCGTCGACAAAGCCATCGGTCACGCCTTTCTCGAAAAACAATCCTTGGAAAACCACATTCTCCTCGTCAGCGGCCGCGCCTCGTTCGAGATCCTGCAGAAGGCCCTGTCCGCCCGCATTCCCACCATCGCTGCCGTCTCCGCCCCGTCCCATCTGGCGGTCGATTTTGCCGAACAGAACAATCAGACCCTCATCGGTTTCCTGCGCGACAACCGCCTCAACTGCTACACCGGATCGCTTTCCGGTTGAGCGGTCGGCAATCCCTCGATTAGCGCCGTTTCTTCTTCGGAGCCATCACCAGGTCGCGCTTGGCCTGCCAGCTCGTCTTGCGATCAAAGACCTTGGAGAAAGTCTGGTAATTGTTGTACGGCACCGCGTCGCGGCCCCAAGCAGCCACATATCCGTCGTAGACCTTGCGCATACGCTGCAATTGATTGTGGTGATCGGAATCACCGGCCTTGTTCTCGAGTTCGAGCCCATCTTTGGACGTGTGATACAGCTCCTCGGTCTCCTCGAACTCGCCCTCGGCCAGGTGCTTCTCGATGTCCTCCATGTCCTCGAGGATCAGCTCCTCGCGCGCCTTGCGCAGGCCG
>JBMYQZ010000226.1:2560-8167 GCA_049601855.1 Limisphaerales bacterium
TGACGACCGCGAGGCTGTGAACTGATTTCGGTCCCCAGACATTGATGAGCGGAAGCGTCTCGTGGATGTCGGATTTCGGATTGTCGTAAAGCGGCATGATGCTCTTGCCGTCCATGTTTTTCGGAATGGAGACACCCGCGAGGTCGAGGATGGTGGCGCCCATGTCCACGTTGCCAGTCAGGGAATCGCAACGAAGTTTCTTGCCACTGTTCTGGTGGCGCGGGTCGAAAACGAGCAGCGGCACACGGGAGGCTTCTTCATACGGCAGCACTTTCGATCCGTAACCATGCGAGCCACAGAGGAAGCCGTTATCCGAGGTGTAGATGATCACGGTATCGTCGGCCACGCCGTTCTTTTCCAAGGCCTCGCGAATCATGCCCACCGCCACATCGATGCCGTAGATCTGCTGATGATACTTGGCCATCACCTCGTCGTATTTGTCCGCGTATCCCCAACTGTTGAAGCGTTCATACTGACGCCCCTGCTGGCTTTGCTTGGAGAAATGCGCTCCCTTCTGGCGACCGTAGTTCTTTGGTTTGGCAAATTTCTTACCAGCATAGACATGATCAAATACCGGATCAGGAGTCACCGGTCGATGAGGGGCTTTGAAACTGATCGACAGGCAAAACGGTCGTCCGTCCTTCGCCGCGTCTCGGATGAAGTCACGTCCAAAACCACCGTAGGCCCGCGTGGCATGAGGAAATTCTTCGGCATAATGGGCGATCGAAGGGTTGGCCTTGGTCGCATATTTGGTCTGCCCCGGTCCTCCGCCCCAACGGTCGAAGTCTTTCTCCGGCAGCCAACCTTTGCCCTTCTCTTCCTTCGCTACGACAAAACCAAACTTGCCGGCGAAGGCAGTCTGGTATCCGGCCCTACGCAACAGGATGGGATAGGTCTTCATCCAAGTGTTCTCCATCATGTTGCCGTGTTCGAAGTTCGTGCCGTTCTTGTACTCGAACATTCCGGTCATGATGTTCGCCCGGCTGGCCATGCAGATGGCGGTGGTATCGTAATGACAATCGAAAGCCATTCCATCACGGGCGAGGCTGTCCATGTGCGGTGTTCGCACATCCGGGTTTCCGTAGCAACCTACGGAGTAGGTCGCTTGGTCATCCGCCAAAAGAAAAACGATGTTGGGACGTTTGGCAGCTTCAGTCTCGACGATCGCGAAGGCCAGCAGGAGTAAGGGGAGGTGTTTCATTCTTTGGTTTTCTCGGAACGCCTAGAAGCGTACCAGTCGAAAAGTTCGGATCCGACCAGGAGATAGGATTCACCGCGCATGTGGTTGTCGTATTCCCAGTAGAGGCGGTTGCCCTTGTCCTCGAGGTTCTTAAGCACCGGCGTAAGATCGAGGAACGGAATTTCCAACACGTCGCACTGGATTTCCAAGGCCCGCCGATGCACCTGGTATTCCTCCGACTGCAATGACTTCACTCCCCCTCTCGGGGCCCGGCTGAACTTCATCGCGAAGGGAACGTAGTGGTCCGAGATCTGGTGATTCAACGGAATGTAAGCCGTATACAACTCGCAATTGTGCTTCTGCAGAAACTCTTTGTACGCCAGCAGATAACTGGATACGTTGATGGGCTGTCGCAGGAATTCCTCGTCATACCCATACTCGTCAACAATGTGGGGATTGAATCGCCCCTTGATCATCGCCGCCGACACCATCGGATCCACGTACTGCGAGTAGAACTGGGCCTTTTGGGGATCGGAAAAAGGATTGCTCTTGTGCGGCACGGCGCCAAAGAACGAAAACGGTGCTGAGGTCCAACGTCGGGCGATCGGGCGATCGGAGCGGACATTCTCAATCAACTGCACGAGACGCGGCTTCCATGGCGAGTTGAACTCGGGATACTCCATGCGCCCTTCCATCAATTGCGGGTTGAACTCAACGGGTTCAAAAAAGTCGTTCTCAAAAAACACGACGAAGACGACGTCCGGTTTGAAAACCGGCACCGCATCGGCCATCAGGAACATGTAGCCGGTCAAGCCCATCGCCTGAATCCCCATATTCATCGTGTCGTAGCGCTCGCCCTCCTGTTCGGCCGTCGCCTTGAACCCCTCGGGGATCGTGTATTCGTCCGACGCCATGGCGCCTTCCATGAAGCTGTCACCGAAGAACATGACGCGTTTCGCTGCTTCTGGCTTCTCGACCGTCCACTGCCTGTCGCGAAACCCGTACAGATTCAGCGAATGCAAGAACTCCGCTTCATCCGGATCCGAGGCGTGAATATAGGACGCGTTGGCAAGGAACTTTCCGCGTCCCGCTTGAGCCTCCGACTGGTCGTGAAACATCTGGGAGTACTGGATGCGATTAAAATTCGCGATCTCCGGCACGGGGAACAGCAAACGCAGGACCAGCTCCTGTGCCACCAGAAAGATCAGAAAGAGTGCCACGACGAAGACTCGTTTCTTCTGCTTCGACAACTTGGGCAACGACGGCGACGCCGACTCGGTCGCATCCTTCGCAGATGCGTCATCCGGTTTCTCGTCTTCCGCTGGCTTGTCGCCTTCTTCGCTCATGTGGGGTGGACCGTCAGTCATTGAGACGCGTTTCGATCCTCCGCGTTTGATCAATGATCTTAGATTTTTCGCCGATCCTAAATGTTCTGTCGAACTTTTCCCCAAATTCAGCCCGCGCGTTGGCACAAAAAAACCACGCCTCGAGAAAGGCGTGGTTGCGAGAGTCGTTGAAGTCGGACTCAGCGACCGCGAGGGCGCTTGTTGGAGCGCTTGCCGCCACCGAGTTCCTTGCGCACCTTCATGAGGATCTTGCCGAGCTTGTTCTTGCCCGTGCCATCACCACCATCGCCCCAGTAATCGTTATCCGGGGAATGCTGAACGATCGGGGAGTCGCCCGTCGCCAAAAGTTTTTCGCGCAGAATTTCGTGTTGGGAGAATTTAGCCTTCACGACCTCGTACATGATCTTGTCCTGCACCTTGTCCCAATCCGAGCGCTTCTTGCCGCTGTTCTCGCGACTGATGCGTACGGCGATGGAGGCCGATTTGTATTTCACCAGCTCCGAATCCAGAGACTGATCCTTGAACTGGCGAGCTTGGAAATAGTGCTCGGCCGTAGGCCAGACCTTGTCTTCGAGATTAACCGGATACGACGCGTAATTCGAAAAGAAGCCATTCTTGTCGCTTACGCCACTGAACTTAACGGGTTTCTGTTGTTGACTCATTTTTCTGTCTTAGGGGCGACGAAGCCGCCTCCCGCGTTTTCGCAGGAATCGACCAGTTGCCATTTTATAGGTTGTCCGAATGAAGCTTCGGCCCGGCTTCGCTACGGATCAGCTTTTGACGGACCGGAATTGCAGATGATTCGACAATCTAGGTAAACCTTACTCAGGATGCAGATCCATTGGAAGGAAAACCTCCGGTGCGGTCCAATTAACACAGCAAAAAAAGCTACATTAATGAACCCGATAAGACGCCACCGGATGGCAATTAACCGCCCTAAACCACTGCTTTTTCGGGACTTAAGACGGAATCACGCGGTCTCGCACTCGCCCTTACTGCATCCTTCGCTCTCCTGCGGATCCTCAAACCCCGAGGTATAATCGCAACACATGCCCTCCTCCATCTCCTCATCCGTCGGCACGTGACCAACCTCAAACGTCCGCTGCACGTGACGCAGAATGTGATCCTGCATCTGCTGCAAGCGCTCCTGCGTCTTCACGAAAGCCATCGCATTTTCGTTCTTGGTGAAGCTCTCTCGCAGCGACTCAAACTTGCCGGCCTCTTCCTCCGTGATCTCAGCGCCCATCGACTGCTTTTGCTGCAACATGCCGCCGAGTTCGTTGATCATCTGATATTCGAATTTCGCCTTCTCGTCCTCCATGAACGTCTTGATGTTGCCGGTCCAGGCTTGAAAATCCTTGTGATCAACAAGGGTCTGGCAGAGTTCGCGGATCTTGCCGTCGAACATTTCACGAGGAGATTTGATGTCGATTTCCATGAAAAGTGTGCCGCAACCTAGCATCATGTCCGAACGTGACCAGTCGCTTTTTAGGATTGCTTCATTCGGTGGCAGTGCGGGCCGGACGAGTAAGGTCGAGTTTCACCTTGTCGAGGATGCCGTTGACGAATTTGCCGCTGTCATCGGTGGAAAAGCGTTTCGCGATGTCCACGGCTTCATTGATGCTGACCACCGGCGGAATGTCGTCGCGGAAGAGCATCTCGTAAATCCCCAGGCGCAGAATGTTCCGGTCCACCGCAGCGATCCGATGGATTTCCCAATTCTTCGCATGCTTGACGATGTGTTCATCGACTGCGGAGCGCTTCTCCACCGTCCCACGAATCAGCGGGTCGGCAAACAATCGCACGGCGGCTTCTTCAGTATCTGGAGGTGGAATCTCCTGCTCTTCGCCCCAGGTGGCCGAGCCTTTCTCCGCCTCGATGAACGCCTTGCGCTGCGAAACCCAGAAATCATCCAGGGCAGCATCCAGCTCCTCCGGCGTGTTCAAATCGCACTGGAAAAGAAACTGAATCGCTTTTTCGCGAGCTTTGCGGCGTGTGCCCATGAATCAAGGTTGGTAAATGCGACGGCGCTTCGAAAAGGAAAATCTGCAAATCAATCCAATGAGATCTTGGCGGACAGCTTGAGAATCTCCATGGCCAGCGTGTCCAGGTAGAAATCGCCGCTCATCGCGATACCGGAATTGGCGAGCATCACGATGCCGTTTCCGTGGGTCCGGTCGAAGCCGATGAAGCTCACGAAGCCACCGGTGCCGCCACTGAGCCAGACAAAATCCAACTCGCCTTGGAGCGTCGAAGTCAGCACCCACCCGTATCCGAAGGTCCGACCGCCGAAAGCCGTAGCCTGCACCTCTTGACACTCGGTCAGCACTTCGCCCAACGAAGTCTCGTCTGGCTGAAGATTCGCCTCCACCAGTTTGAGCAGATCTCCCAAGGTCGACCGGAAACCGACGGCGCCGGCAAACTGTCCGCTGTCCCAGGCCGTTGCCGGCTGCCCTTCTGAATTGTGCCCGACCGCAACGTTCGTCCGCGAACCGACGGTCATGACCGAATTGGTCATGTTCAATGGCATCAGCACTTCTTGCGTCACCACGGTCTCAAAGGGTTTACCCGCGGACTGCTCGAGCAGATGCCCCAGTAGCGCATAGCCCAATCGTGAAATCTCAACCCCGCCACCCGGAGCACCGGAAGACTTCAAGTCGGCAAAGTAGCTGTAGAGATCGTCTTGGCTGTAATCCTTGAACGGGTTGCTGCGATCGATGGATTCCGCGGACATGTTACCCGGCACGGACGGCAAACCACTCCGATGCGTCGCCAAGTGCCCCAGAGTGATCTGACTGAAGACCGGAGCCAGTTTGACCTCGGCCGGAAGAATATCCCGCACCGTCGAAGTCCATTTGAGTTTCCCATCCGCCACCATCTTCTGCGCCGTCAATGCCGTAAGCACCTGGCTCACCGTTCCCAATTCAAACAGCGTGTCCGCGTTGGGAGGCTGTGCGTTCGTCGCAGAAAGTTGGCCGAAGAAGAACATCTCCGTCCGATTGCTTTGGATCACCCCGATCGCCATGGCGGCGTGAGAACGTTTCTCCAGGAAGTCTGACGCGTAGCCGTTGATCCGTTCCC
>JBMYQZ010000227.1:0-8124 GCA_049601855.1 Limisphaerales bacterium
GTGGCTGTCCGACCTGGCCAACGATGGTTACGTGTTGCTTGAGTCCGAATGGCATCACAGCAAATTCGAGCCGGCGGAAGAGGGCGGTCATCGATCGATCTTCAGTGTAGGGTATCATCTGACCCAGGGAGATGTGTGGATTGCCGCGAAGGGGCAATTACACGTGCAGTGGAAGGCGTCGTCGGATCCGCAGGCGCAACCGCGCGTGGAATCGATTCGGGTGTCCGATTTCGGATTCAAGCAACGTTCCGGCAAACCGGCTTTCAGTGAGGTGAGCCTGAACGCAGGGGAAAAGGAACGGGCCATGCCCTTGCTGGTCTACGATCTGGACGGCGACGGGGATAGCGAGATTGTGTTGCCGCACAGTGGAACCATTTTGCGGAACCAAGGCGGGATGAATTTTGTTCGTGAGAAGATTCCGCAGTATTTCCCACGCGATGTTCCGTTGGCGGATGTGAATGCCGCGGTGGACACCTCGATGGCAGCGGTGATCGGGGACTTCAACCAGGATCGTCGCCCCGACCTGATGGTGGCGATGCGCAAGCTGGGGGTCTTTCTTTATGCCCAGAACGAAAAAGGGGAGTTTGAGAATCCGGTCCGGGTGTTTGAGCACGAGGAGATCGTGAAGCCGTACGTGATGAGCGCCGGCGATTTCAATGGCGATGGATTGCTCGACATCTGGTTCGCCCAATACAAGGAACCCTATCGCATGGGACAGATGCCCGACCCCATGTTCGATGCCAATGACGGCTTCCCCTCTTTTCTGCTTGCCAACCGGGGCGGCAACAAGTTTGAGGACATCACCGAACAGGCGGGTCTTGGAGGGAAACGGAATCGCCGCACCTTCAGTGGATCGTTTTGGGATGCCGACGACGACAACGACCTGGACCTGGTGGTCGTGAGTGACTTCAGCGGGGTTGATGTGTTCCGCAATGACGGCAACGAGAAATTCACGGACATCACGGGAACCGCCGTGGATGAACGTGCCAATTTCGGAATGGGCCATACCTTCGCCGACTTCAATGGCGACAAGGTAATGGACTTTTACGTGACGGGAATGAGCTCCACCACGGCCCGACGCCTGGAAGGACTGGGGCTCAAGCGCGATGGATTCAAGGACGTCAACGAACGGCGCATGGCGATGGCCTATGGCAACCGGATGTATCTCGGGGAAGGGAAGGGGACGTTCAAGCAGCCGGCCTTCAAGGACAAGGTGGCGCGCTCGGGTTGGTCCTGGGGCACGACGCATTTCGATTTTGGCAATGACGGGAATCTTGATCTCTACATCGCGAACGGTCATCGCAGTGGCAAGACCTGCAAGGATTACTGCACGCGCTTCTGGACGCACGATGTCTACGTGGATAAGGCCGTGCCAGTTTCGAAGATGATCAATGTCTTCCAGTCCGAACTGGAAGACTGGTCGGAAACCTCCTGGAACGGTTACGAGAAGAACCACTTCTTCATCAACAGCGACAAACACGGGTTTTTCAATGGCGGCTACCCGTTGAATGTCGGGTTTGAATATGATTCACGGTCCGTGGTGGCGGAAGATTTCGATGGTGATGGACGGGTGGATCTGTTGCTCACCCAGGACATCATGGCTGGTAGCGAACTCAAGTTGCACCTCTATCGCAATGTTTGGGACGACAATGGGAACTGGATCGGTGTGCGACTGCGCTCGGGGGCGAAGTTATCGGAATCCGGCACCCGGGTGGTGGCCGTGACCGACAAACGTGAGTTTCACGACGTGGTGGTGACGGGTGATTCGCTCGCCTGCCAACATTCGGCCTCACGTCATTTCGGACTGGGCAAGATCGCAGCCGTGAAGGCGATTGAAATCACCTGGCCGGGCGGCCGCAAGACGGTCATGGAAAAGCCCGCCATCAACCAATGGCACACCGTCGAGGCTCCGGAATAATGCGCTGGTGGACCTACGCTTGGTTGCTGGGGATCGTTTCGCTGAGTGCGGAAAGCCCGCAGAGTTGGTCGCGTTGGTCGGCGCGGAAGGAACTCGCACCGCAGACGGCGTATTTGAAGGACTCCGCCACTTGGCGTATCACTGCCGGCAATCGTCCCATGCGGCATGGTGGTTGGGATTTGCATTGGCCCCAGGCGAAGGCCGGTCAGTGGTATCGCTTCCAGATCGATTGCCACGCCGAGGGGATCGAATCCATCCATGACAATGCGCACGCGGAATTGATCTTCTGGAAGAACGAGGAGAAACGGGCCGATTGGCAACATGTGGGATTTCAGAGGATGAAAGACGGCCGCATTCGGTTTTCCGTGACCGCTCGGATGCCAACCAATTCCGTGAAGGCAACTGCGCGCGTGATGTTGCGCTGGGCCGGCAGGGGTGAATTGAATTGGTCCCAGCCTTCCTTGAAGCCGGTGAGCGCTCCGGCGCTGCGTACGATCAAGACCGCGATCATCACGGGTCGTCCTCCGGGTACGGATGGGGAGGCAAACCTGGACTTCGCCGAGCAGTTGATCCGTCGTGCTGCCAAGGCCGGTGCTGAGGTCGTGTGTCTGCCCGAGGTGATTACGACCTGGCGGATCAAGGACGATGCGGAGAACGTGGCCAGTCCGATTCCGGGGCCGGTGACCACGCGATTGGAAAAGGTCGCCGGGGAGTTGAAGGTCGATGTCAACCTCTCCATGCACGAAATTGACGACCAGGGTTTGGTTTACAACACCGCCGTCTACATCGATCCGAAGCAGGGCATTGTCGGCAAGTATCGCAAGGTGCATTTGGCGGTGGGCGAACGTTGGAAGGGAATCACTCCGGGAAACGAATTTCCGGTATGGAAGACCCGCTACGGCAAGGCGGGCATGCTGATTTGCTATGACAATGTACATCCCGAAGGCCACCGCATACTTTCGCAGAAAGGCGCCGAGGTGATCTTCCTGCCGATCATGGGAGACCCGCGAGCGGTCGGGAATCGCGCCTACGAGAAGTGGCTGCAGATCATGTCCGTGCGCGCGATGGACAACCACGTGTGGATGGTCGTTTGCCAAAACAACGGGGACCGAGGCGTGATCATCCGACCGGACGGAGAGTTGATCAAGGAAGTCGATCCGGGCGATGGATTTGCCATGGCGGAGATCGACCTGAATTTTCGTCACGACAGTTGGATTGGATCTGATTTTCTCAACCGTAACTGGGGCGAACGTCGCCCGACGCTTTATCGCGAACTGGTGAAGGATCGTTAACTGATGTCTGAAAAAGCAAAGAATCCCTGGGTTGTGTGGGCCATTTGCGGCGTACTGGCGGCGGGCCTGATCGTCGCGGTCACCGATCGTCGTGGCCTGAACGTGAACGAAGTACCCGCGCCTCCGCCGGAGGAGGAAGTGGTGGATCACGCGACTGCCAAAGTGGTGGCGGAGAAGATGTTGGAAGAGCAGCAGCGGCTGGATGATTCGCTTTGGTCCGACGAGGTGGCAGCGCAACGCTACGAGCAGCCCATCGTGGGCATGTGGGATCGACTTCGCGGCGCCAAGGATCCGTGGGAGATCCTGGCGAACATGCCTTTCGAAGATGCGGTCTGGCCGCAAAAGCGCAGTAAGAAGGAACTGCATTTCGGCCTGGACTCCGTGCAATTCAGTGGTGATTCATTACCGATCGCGCGCATTGAGGCACAGGCCGTTCTCCGCAGTTTGGGAAAACGCGGTTTCAAGCTTGAGCAGTCGGAATGGCATCACGCGAAGTTTGAACGTTCGACGAATGGTCCGACGCGATCGGTCTTCAACGTTTCCCTGCACATTTCGGCGCCGGGAGATGAACGCATCGCTCTGAAGGGGAAACTGGGGGTTGAATGGAAACCCGAGAAGGGAACAAATGCGCTGCCGGAGATCGCCCGGGTCTCGGTGAACGATTTGTCGATGATCAAGCGCACGGGCAAGCCGGCGTTCCGTGAACACCGGATGCCGCTATGGGGAAAACTTCGCGTGGCGCTGCCAATTTTGGCCCACGACATGACCGGGAATGGTCTCTCGGACATCGTCGTGCCGGCCCACAACGTGATCGTCACGAACAAGGGCGATTTCAAATTTGACCGGATGACCTTGATGGAGTTGTTTCCCGACGGTCTGTCGACCGAGCAGATGATGGTTGCCAGCGGCAAGATGGCCGCGGTCGTGGATGAATTTACCGGTGACGATCTTCCGGACCTGGTCGTGGCATTGCCGCCCCATGGAGTATACCTCTACGCGATGCAGACCAATCGTCGCTTTTCCGCTGCGCCCCAGCGGATCGTGGCGCCGGGGGCGAAGGTCGAGTTTCCATCCGTCATCACCACCGGTGACGTCAATGGCGACGGCCGCACGGATTTGTGGTTGGGGCAATACAAGGAATCGTTCTTCAACGGGGAAATGCCCGACCCAATCTTTGATGCCAACAGCGGTTATCCCGCGTTCCTGTTGATCAATCAGGGAGATGGAAAGTTTGAGGATCGGACCGATGCCGCCGGCTTGGGGGAAAAGCGAAATCGCTGGACCTACAGTGCGTCATTCTGGGATTTCGATGAGGACGGAGATTTGGATCTGATCACCGTGAATGATTACAGCGGCGTGGATGCGTATCGGAACGACGGCAAGGGAGTGTTCGAGACCGTGACGAAATCGTTCATTGATGAACGGGCGAACTTTGGAATGGGACACACGATTGCCGATCTCAATCGTGACGCGCGGATGGACTTTTTCGTTACCGGTATGAGCTCGACGACGGCTCGGCGCCTGGATGCGCTGGGATTGGGACGCGAGGATTTCCCCGAAGTCCAGAAACTCCGCTCGCGCATGGCTTATGGGAACCGCATCTACGCGGGGCAGGGGCAGGGCGTTTACCGTCAGCCGATGTTCAAGGACCAACTGGCGCGCACGGGTTGGGCGTGGGGTGTCGGCGTGCTGGATTTCGGCAACGACGGCTGGCCTGACCTTTACATCGCGAACGGTCACATCAGCAAGGACACCTGCCGCGATTATTGCACGCGATTCTGGACGCACGATGTCTACGTCGACAACACGAGCAACGACAAGCAGGCGAGGGTGAACATGTTCTCTGAGGTGAATCGCGATTGGCTCAATGCGGGCGCTTCCTGGAATGGGTTCGAGAAGAACGTTTTGTTCATCAATCACGGCGGACGAGATTTCGTTTCCGCTGGTTGGGCGATGGGGGTGTCCTTTGAATATGATTCCCGAGCGGTGCTCGTGGAGGACTTTGACAATGACGGCCGCCAGGATTTGCTGATCGGCAAGCATGATTCCACGCAACGCCGGGCGGTCGAGACGGTGCATCTCTATCGCAACGAGTGGGAGCAGAACGGCAACTGGATCGGCGTCACCTTGCAACCGGGCAAGGGCATGAGTGCCGTGGGAACGCGGATGTTGGTCGAATCAGCCCTCGGTAAACAAGTGGCCGTGGTGGTTACGGGCGATAGTTTTTATACCCAACATCCGGCGCGTCGTTTGTTCGGTCTGGGAGAAGTCAATCATGTGCGGCGACTGACGATCACCTTCCCCAATGGGAAAGTGAAATCGATCGATCATCCACGGATCAATCAGTATCACGTCTTCCGACCGGACTGAGAACCCGTTCTACGGCAAGGGGATCGGTTCGGCTGTCTCGGATCCCTCAGTGATCCGATAGAGCTTCCGAATCTCCAGGTCTTTGAATTCCTGCCGCGTTTCGGACACGGGCCAATAGACATTCACCGATTTGATCGACGTCGCGTGACCAAGTCCGATCTCTTGGCGTAGAGGATTGCAGCCAAAACTCCCACCGGTACTGACCGTGCGATGGAGATGTCGTTCGCCATTCTTCGTTTCTACCGTCACGTGAATTCGAGCGCCAATCGCCGACCGATTGCTGGTTTTGCCTACGAGTTTGAGTTTCACCCAGGCGTTGGTGTTGAGCGGGTTCTGAAAGAGGGCATTCATGTAGCCGTCGCCGCCGTAGGCGCCGCCCATGACGGCATGCACATCCTGATCGCCGTCATTGTCAAAGTCGGCGAACGAAATGGCGTGTCCCTTTTGCAGGTGGCCAAAGCCGCCCGCCGTCGTGACGTCCTGGAATGAGCGATCGCCGGCGTTGCGATACATGCGATTGGGCATGACGAACTGCATCTCCGGGTTGCCGGTGCCGATGTAGAAGTCCAGATGACCGTCGTTGTCCAGGTCACCAAAGTTGACCCCCATTGCCAGCCAGCACTTTTCGAGCTTGGACTCCTTGGTGAGATCATCGAATCCACCCTGGCGATTGTTGCGATAGATTTTCGGGCCGACCGCGGTGTTGGTCTGTCCGAGATAGGCGGCGGCCATGATCCCGATCCGTGGCATTTCATAGCCCGCTACGAAGAGATCCTCCCATCCGTCGTTGTCGTAATCCCAGAACCAGCAGGGGAAACTGAACTCCGGTTCGGTTACGCCCGCCTCTTTGGCAACCTCGGTGAAACGCCATTGGCCGTTCTCATCAGGGCCGTCGTTGCGAAACAGTAGGTTCGCCTCGTCATAAACGGAGACGAAGAGATCTGAGCGTCCGTCGTTGTTGTAGTCCGCGCTGGTGACGCCCTTTACGTATTTCTTGATCCGTAGACCGAACTCGATGGACTTCTCGCTGAAGGTGCCGTCGCGGTTGTTGAGGTAGAATTCGCTGGGGAGACGAGTGCGTTCATCGACTTCGTTGCCGATGAAGAGATCGATCCAGCCGTCATTGTTGGCGTCAAACCAAACGGCGGTTTGCGTCGGAAAGAAACTCAGCAGGCCGGCTTCCTCCGTGACGTCGCTGAAGGTGCCGTCGCCGTCGTTATGCAGGAGTGAGTTGGGTTGTTTGCCTTCGGACTGCATCCAGGCTCCGCGCATGACAAAGATGTCGAGCCAACCGTCGTTGTCGTAGTCGGCCACGTTGAGGTTCAAACCACCGATGATGCCTTCAATGTCCGCGTGGTAGGTGCGGTTCTCGAATTTTCCCTGGCCGCGGTTGAAGGTGATCTGCAGTTGATCTGCCAGCCCCATCGAGGACACCACGATGTCGAGCAGGTGGTCGTTGTTGAAATCGGCGACGGCCCCCCCGCCTGCCAAGGCCATCACGTCGACACCCAGTTCGTGCGCGATGTCTGGGAAATGGGGGAATTCGATGTCCGAGCGAAAACTCTCTGCTGGCAACTGGAATTCAGTCGGCACGGCATCGGGAAATTCGCCAAACAACATCGCCGTGAGATTTACCAGCCAGCGGGCGTCGAGGTTGTCGGGATCGATCGCGAGGACCTCCCGGTAAAGCTTGTGTGCGCGCCGGGCCCCTTCCTTCTTGGTGTGCACGCCTCCGGATTGAATCGGGAAGATGCAGGAATCGCTCGTGTGATGGGCGATGCAGTTCTGTCGTTCACCCAGGCGCAACCAGGCAAGAGCCTTCTGCATGCGCAGCTGGATGTCGGCTCGACGCTTGGTCACGGGATTCGTGAACAAGTCCGTGTTCATCGTCTCGAGGAGATCGAGCGCGGCTTGATTCTCATTGGCGCGGATGAAATCCTTGATGATTGCCATGGCCATCCGCCCTTTGGCTTCAGGTGAGGGATTGGCCGCGAGCCAGTTTTTCCAGTAGCGCGCGCGCTGGTGGCTCAAGTAAGAGTTTTTCTGGATGTTCACCATCTGGACCATTTTCGCGAGGCGGTCGCGCATCGGGATGGTCGTGGATGTGCTGGTGGGCGCCGCGGCGGTAGGGCCGGTCGCGGGTTTCGGTGTTTCCTTGGGGCCGCATCCGATCAACAGGGCCGCTGCGAGCAGGATCGAACCCAAGTTGTAGAGGCGACTCATGTGACTGCGGAGCGTAGTGGGGTGGGTCCAAATTGCAAAGCCCGGGCAATGCTGATTAACTGCCGGCCATGAAATCATTGCTCACGCTCGCGTTGCTGGCTGTCTCGGTGTCACTTGTTGCTGGAGCCAAAGTCGCCTTCTCGCATGATCACATCAAGGTTCGCGGCCATTTCGCGCGGACAATGACTAAGCTACAGAAGGACAAGCAATTGCGGGTCGCTTTCCTGGGAGGATCTATCACTCAGAATGCCAAAGGACATTCCGGCATGGTGCCGCAGATGTTGCGGGAGCTGGCTCCGGGGGCGCAGGTGAAGGCCTTGA
>JBMYQZ010000228.1:0-8113 GCA_049601855.1 Limisphaerales bacterium
ACGGGATTGTTCAGCTATTACCAGACCGACGCGAAGATGCTGGGGGAAGTGAAGCACCAGGTCGCGAAGACGAAACTGATCGCCGAGGGCAAGACTGTGGACGACTCCGCGATCGCGGAGAAAGCGTCCACCCTCACCGCCGGGGATATCGGCGACAAGGTATTGCCGCACTTTATCGTGAACAAACTGCCCGTTGGCATCGCGGGGCTGTTGATCGCGGCCATCTTCGCCGCCGCAATGAGCAGTATGGACACGAGCTTGAACAGCGCCGCGACCTTGTATTTGTGTGACATCCACAAGCGCTACCTACGGCCGCAAGCCGATGAGAAGGAATCCATGCGCGTGCTGCACACAGTCACGCTCGTCGTCGGCATATTGGGAACGATCACTGCGATGGCGATGATCCAAGTTCAGAGTGCGTTAAAGCTCTGGTGGAAACTCCAGGGGATTTTCACGGGCGGGATGCTGGGCCTGTTCCTGCTCGGTATGATTTGCCGGCGTGCCAAGAACACGCAAGCCGTCGCGTCAGTCATTTTGGGAACGCTGGTCATCTGCTGGATGACCGCTTCAAATATGGCTTTTTGGCCAGAATCTCTCGGAAGACTGAAGAATCCTTTACACGGCTTCATGACCATTGTGCTCGGAACCAGTTCGATCGTCATCTTCGGCACGATTCTGGCCAGTTTCCTCCGTTCCTCCCCTGGATCAGACGAACGCAAGTGAGGTCTGAAAAAAAGCCTTTCCAATTGTTAACGATAACGTAAGGTGGCGCTCCCACCTGAAACCAAGTAGCGGGTGGACCTGTAAAGTCGTTAACGCAAATGGTTCGATTAAGGGATATTGCAGAGAGAGCCGAAGTCTCGGTGATGACCGTTTCCAAGGCACTCCGTGACGCCAAGGATATTTCCGTCAAGACCAAGGCCCGCATCCGGCAGTTGGCGCTGGAGATGGGCTACGTGCCTGACGCGATGGCGCAGAGCCTCCGCACTCGCAGCACGCGGCTCTTGGGCCTGATGATTTCATCGGCCACCAATCCGATCTTCGCTCGGACTCTGATGGCGCTGGAGGAATGGGCGTTTCAATTGGGCTACGAACTTCTCGTTTCACACACGCTCAACCAACCCGATCGAGAAGAAACCTGTATCCGCCGAATGTTGGCACGACGGGTGGACGGCATGTTTCTCGCCCCCGTTTACCGCTTTGAGCAGACCGCTCCGATCTACGAAGAGCTGAAGCGCCAGAAGTCCCCCGTCGTGATTCTGGGCAATCGGGCACCGTTTTGTGGCAGTTTTCCCGCAATTGAGGTCGATGACGAAGTCGCGAGCAAAGCGCTGACGCAACATCTGATCGAGAACGGCCACAAGCGAATCGCCTTTTTCGCCGGACCGCAAGTCTCGCCCCCCGCAAATGCTCGATTGGAGGGTTACAAGCGCGCTTTGCGGGACGCCGGGATCGAATTCGATGATCGCTTGGTCTTCGCCGCTGGTTCGACGATCGACGAAGGCACCAAAGCGGCGGCGCAGTTTATTGATGAGAAGTGCGACGCCACCGCGATCCAGTGCGTTAACGATCTCGTGGCGGTCGGGTCCGGCAACGTCCTCTTGAATCAAGGGATTCGGATCCCTCAAGATATTTCCCTCGTCGGGTTTGGCAATATTTTGACCAGCGAGCACTTCCGTGTTCCATTGACGACTGCACGGCAGCCGAAGTTCCGACTCGGTGCGCAGGCGATGGAAGTGATGCAGGCGATGCTTCGTAAGGAGCAGGTTCAAAACCGGCTTCTCTCCGCGGAAATCACCCTGCGCCAGAGCTCCGGTCCTGCGCCGACCAAATGACGCCATGAAAACCTTCCACCCCCTTCGCCTGAGCTTATTGCTGCTGGCGATGGTGTTTGCTGGCACCTCCCTCACTGCGGCCGAGAAACGCGTGTCCTATCCGCGCGATCCCTCCAACGCCACCAACCTTTATTACATCATCAAGCGACTGAAGGAGCAGCAACGCCTCCAAACCCAGCGTCGGCGACCGCGCGATTACCGACAAGGCCACCAGAAAATCAAGCAGAAGCTCGCCCAGATCCGCTTCGAAGAGATTTCGTTCGACGGCCTTACCCTCGATGAGGTGATCCAATACCTTTCCGAAGAGATTCGCAAAAAGGATCCTGAGAAGAAGGGTATCAATTTCATGTACGTCGGGCCGGTCGCCACTCCCGTTCAGCTGAATGGTGCTGGAGCCGATCCCCTTGCTGGAGCCAACGGGGCGGCAGGCAATGCACCGGCCCTGGATGCTTTGGGCAATCCGGTCGTCGCTCCCACCCCAATCGCCATTGCTCCGGCCGCACCGGAGCTAGGAAACGTGATCATCAATCTCCGCCAGCCCCTTCGAAACCTCACCGCACTACAGGTCCTCGACGCTGTCGCCAAGACCGCCGATCAACCCATTCGCTTCGGCATCAATAACTACGCCATTGTCGCCATGCCCCGGTCCCCGGGGTCGGAAAACATCACCAGCACGACCCTTCGAGCCAGTCCAGACACCTTTGGAGGCGGCAACCTCGTCAATCCTGTCCTGCCCACCCTTCCGGTCTTGGGCAATCAAGCCGGCCAAGGCGGTCGACAAGGCAACTAAGCATCAGAAACCAGACAACAGCACCAGATTCGAAATCAAATAATGAACCAGCTTGATTATTTGACATTTGGTTGGAGCTGAATAGGTGGTCTTGAATTCGCGGGATGGTTGTCAATAATTCGCCCGCCTGTAGCGGATATGGGCGGTATCGGATGGAAATCATCGATCATCCCTCACAATTACAAGCTGAAGGACGCAGGGTTTGCGTGGCCGTCGGAGTCTTCGATGGTGTCCATTTAGGGCATCAACAGGTGCTGCGGCAGACCTTGGCAGATGCTCAGCAGTTTGAGGGGATCCCGGTGGCGATCACGTTTGATCGACATCCAGCCTGTGTGCTGGCGCCGGAGCATGCTCCGCGGATGATCTACCCGCTGGAGAAAAAACTCGCGACGATTGAGTCGCTGGGCGTTCGACACGCGTATGTGATTCCATTCGACCAAGCTTTCAGCGAGCGGACGGGTGAGGATTTCATCACCGGCTTGGTCGCGGATTTCGGGAATTTGGCCAGCATCTGCGTTGGGAGTGCATTCACCTTCGGTCATCAGCGAAGTGGCGATGTGAAATTGCTCAGGGAATTGGGGGCGAAACATGGATTCCAAGTACACGGGTTGGCGGCGGTTTCGTTGGATGATGAGGCCGTGAGCAGCACACGGATCCGTGCGGCGATCACTGGGGGAGATCTGGACGCGGCTGGCCAGATGCTGGGCCGGGCGTACACGCTTGGCGGACCGGTGATCCAAGGAGCGCAGCTGGGGTGCCAACTTGGCTTTCCAACCGCCAATATTGATGTGAGCGAACTTGCCACTCCGCCCCATGGGGTCTACGCCGTCCATATCGGGGCGGGAGACAGATCTTGGCGCGCGGCGCTCAACATTGGCGTGCGTCCCACCGTCCGAGAAGCTGAGCCCACCTTGCACGTTGAGGCGCATCTGCTCGACTTCGACGGTGACTTGTATGATGAGAAACTCGAGATCACTTTTGTGAAACACCTTCGTCCCGAACAAAAATTCCCGGACTTGAACGCCCTGTGCGAGCAGATTGCGGCGGATGTTGCCACCACGCGCACGGCCTTTGGGTAGGCCAATTCCCGCCCAATTAAGGCATTGATTCCCCTCGGGACCTGAACCAAGATCCCCATTGTTGAATCTCGGTCTGTCCCAACACCTAACATTGACCGAACCAATGAGCCGCACAGTCAATTCGCATTATGCTCTCGACCACATCCATTGGGATCGTGGCGGAGAGTCCGATGAAAATCTCGGCGAAGACGAACTGGCTGGAGAAAACGGCGAGAACGGAGCGTCCTATTCCCATCCCGAGGTGGAGCAGGCTGCGGAGTGGGTGGCCGGGGAACTTCAGCAGCGCCAGTTCAATGCCGATTTTTCCTTGGAAAGTCTGCACGAAATTGACCGATTCTTCGCTGAATTCGCACGTGCCGATTTGCCGGGATACCAGGATTTCTTCGCTGACGACCTGTCTTATCGCAGCTTCGCCATGGGTGCCTACGTGGGGGAAGTCTTGCGTCGGTCAGATGGCGGTCAATGGCAGGCCGATCCCGCAGATCCGCTGATCGAGGTGAACATCGAGCTGGCGCTCTCCGAGGAGGTCGCCTGCCAACCGATGCGCCAGGTATTGCTCCGACTTAACGATGGTCCAGCCTCCTCGTTCGCCAAGTTTGCCGGTGATCTCGGATTTGAAGTACCTGGTGAGGCCAAGATCGAGGAAGCCCCCAAACCCGAGGAGCCATCCGATTTTGTGATGCGTGGATTTCTCACACTCTGGTATCGCGAGCGCGAAGAATACAACGCCCCCGAGTATCATCTTGCCGCCGATACCACCGCCTGCGTGAATCTGCTCGGGTATTTTTCCTTTCTTGAAAGCAAGCCGACGCCCTCGCTCAAGACCATGACCACGCTCACCGAAGACGATGGCTTCGAGCTGCCTGAATCTCAAGCCGGTGGGTCGATCCTCAAGCAGTTGTCCATCTTCTGTGATCCTGAATTGGACCCGGAATTCTGGAATCTAGTTGAAGCCGACAACCAACTCTGCGTGGAACTGGGATCCGCTCGACTGAGCCAGTTCAAGGACGCTGTCACTCGGATCTTTCTTGGCCGTGACTGCCCGATTTTGGGAACGCTCGACACGAGCATTCAGTTCTGGCCGAAGGCGGACATCAGCAAGGAAGAATCGGGTCCAGAAAACGAAGCCTCCGCTGAGCCGGATGATCAATCCGAGGTCTGAGTCGGTCTCGCCCTTTCCTGTTGGGTAATTCTCCCCACCCATATCCGGTTGGTCCTTGGGCTATTCTCCCAAACCACCGTCTTCACGTTTCCTTTGCATTTCTGCGAATCGCGTTTGCCCCTGAAAAAGCAGGTCATTGGGCGGTCTTGGCGTCCGCTGGCATCAAGGGTGCATCAACGAATTCCGACAACGATCGGTGACACCGAAGCCACCGACCAACAACCAAACCAACTTGGTCAACGAAAACGACAACCCGATAAACCATGAAAGCCATCAAAGAACTTCTCACCATCATGGCCATTCTCACATTGGCTACCTTCATCGCCAACGGTGAGGACGTGATCCGCCCCGTGGACGGAGTTCGTCCGTCCGACGGAATCGCTCGTCCGGTCGAACGTCCTTCCGAACGTCCGGACGTTGAACGTCCCGAACGCCCCGGTGACCGCGAGATACCCGATCGCCTCCTTAAGCACGCCCCGGACGCGTTCAAAAAGATGATCGATCGTCTCCACGACGCCCGCAAAGCCTACCTCGAGCGCCAGAAGGATCTCGTGCAGGATGCCAAGGGCGCGACCGACGATGAAAAGGAAGCCCTCCGCGAACAACTCCAGGACAATCGCGAGACCTTCCGTGATCGCACCAAGAATCTGCGCCGCGAAGTCCACAAGCGCGTTCACGAACTGCGGGACAAACTCAAGGACCGCAAAGAATGGATCGACAACGTCCGCGATGACAGTTGCGACGAAAACCGGACCCGCCGCGGCGCAAGCGACGCATAAACAACAACCAAAAAAGATACGAACCAAGCTGATCCAGTAGCCACCAAGCAAAACTCCCGGCCCTTAAGCCAGACCGGGAGTTTTACTTGTACGACGCATCCATTTGCTCGCTCAAGCGGCCGCTACGATTGCAGGTCGAGCCGCGTTAGGTAATCTGGAAATGGGCATCCGGTGCAAAGTGAATCGGTGTGGGCGCAGAAGTCGCGGACTATTTGCAGGAGGCCTTGTTGGTGGCCGGCAGTTCTGAGGGCGCGGACCGAGCGAGAGCCGAGGAGGCGTTGGCGGGCAAGCCGGAGGACGGAGTTGTCTTCTGACTTGGGCCAGGCGAGGTAGCGGGATTGGATTCGGGCGATGAGTTGGCGGTTGCGGCCGGCATGGGCGCGAGCATGCAGCCAAGGCAGGACAGTATTGATCGCCAGATCGGTCAAACGTGCGGTGCCGATGAGCGGAGCTTTGCGGGGCAGCGGTTTGGCGGAAAAGGTGCAATGGTCGTCGAAGAAGGAGGGCGATTGTTGGCCGAGGATTTCGAGCAGCTGTGCGGTCGCTTGCCGGACAGGAACTTGCTGGCTGCACCAATCTTCGATCCGTTTGGGGAGGTCGGAGGCGTTCAGCCATTGAGCGGCGAGTGCGAGACGACGTTCGGGTCGATTGGATGGGCGTACGCCGGAGAAACGCCACAAGTGTTTCGGCAATTCGTGTTCCCGTGCCGCTTCGCGCAGGCGCCACCAGGCCGACCACAACTCTGAGAGGTACTTGGAGCGGCGCTGATCGTTGCGCGACCAATCGTCCGGCATCAGTCCGGCGACACCGAGGAGCAAGGCGAGGCGGACGGTTTCGTCCGCTGAGTCTGCTCGCTTGAGTTTCAGCTCGTTCATCGCGCGGGCCACTTGTCGCATGGGCCAGGCATTGCGCTTGTAGCCAAGGCCGGCGAAGAGGCCTTCGAGCAAGGCCTGGTCCCAGCCGGCCTGGCGCGCGCGGGCGTTGAGTTGGCTCGACTTCAATTGCAGCCGCACAAGGGCGGCTTGATCGAGCAGTTCGTCGCGCTGGGATTCGTTGAAGTCCCGCAACGGTTCGCAACAGGTGCCTTGGAGTCGCGTGGGAAGATCTCCTGCCGGTTCGTTGAGCGCCCATTCCTTCAGCTCCAGCCAAGGTGAATCGAGATGCGGTTGCAGGGCGAAAATGCAATCGCGGTTGTTGCTTGGGAGTTTCCAGACAACGCGCAGGACGACGTTGCGAAAAGTGGGATTGATATCGTGCCCGTGGGAGTGCCATCCCGATAACTCCACGTCCACCTCGATGTCACCACGAACGGGCGGGGCATCGCCAATCCGGACCACGGCATCGCGAAAATCCGGACCGGCTTCGTAGTTCCAGAACCCTGGATGCAGCACGAGCAGGCGTTGGCCATCGCCAAGTTTCAACTCGGATTTGAGTCGTTGCTGCTGCCAGACCACCTGCAATGCGCGTTCGGGCAGGTTCTCCCCGTCGTGCAGGACAAATCCCTTAAATGCCTGGTCACGCCAGTCGGCGTATTGGTTGGTTGCTTTCCTCGACACCTTGTATCCCCACAGAACATCTGGATTTTTAGGTCTAAAACCGGGAAAGTAAACGCGTTTCAAGCACGACTTTCGTCGGCGTCGGAATCTGAACGTCCGGGAGTCCAAACCGTCAAACAACCGTGAGCGCAATCACCCGAATCCACTGCCTTTTGTTCATGCCCCTGGTGGCCATTGTCCTAACCGCCAACTCGTTGCCCGCTGCCGGCAACCGCGAAACCCCCACCGTTCAAGCCGTACGCAAGGCTATGCCCTCGGTGGTCAACATCGCCACTGAGACCATTGTCGAGGTGCGCGATACGTTCAGCGATCTGTTCGGCAACTTCTACGGCTACAGCCGACGCGGCGGGCCGTCGCAGACCACCAAGAGTCTGGGCTCGGGCGTGATCATCGACGAGGAAGGCTACCTGTTGACCAACGAACACGTCGTGCGCCGTGCGGATCGGATCTGGGTGAAAGTGGATGGCGCCGAATACCCGGCGACTTACATTGCCGGTGACGCCACCGTCGACGTTGCTCTGGTGAAGATCAATGCACCGGAAGGAACGAAGTTTGCCGCTGCTCAATTCGCTGGTGACGACGATCTGATCTTGGGTGAGTCCGTCCTGGCCTTGGGGAACCCTTACGGGCTCGGTGGTTCGGTTAGCAGCGGCATCCTGAGTTCGAAGAGCCGCCGGCAGCCGCTGGAGAATCAACCCTTGGACTTGCGCGACTGGTTGCAGACCGACGCCGCCATTAATCCGGGCAACAGCGGCGGCCCGCTCATCAACCTGGACGGCGAGTTGATCGGCTTGAACGTGGCGGTGCACATGGAAGGCCAGGGAATTGGCTTTGCCATTCCGATCCGCCGCGTGCGCGAATCGCTTTCCACCTTCCTGTCTCCCGAATCAACCCGCGCACTCTGGTTCGGCG
>JBMYQZ010000229.1:0-8061 GCA_049601855.1 Limisphaerales bacterium
ACGCCGGCCCGGACATCTATCATCCGCGCAACTGGCGCGACTGGCAGGACTTCGGCGGTGGCGCACTGGGTGACTTCGGCTGCCACATTTTTGATCCCGTCTACACCGCGCTAAAGATCTCTGGTGCCCCCATTTCCGTTCGGTCCGAGAACGTCGGTATGAACGATGAGGTCTGGCCGGAGAAGGAGACGGTCGGATACGTCGTTCCCGGTACGGAATACACCGCTGGCAAACGGCTGAAGATAACCTGGTATGACGGAGGCCGCGTCCCGAGCGAAAAGATCACCAAGCTCGCGCCGGGACAGAAGTTTCCCAAGCGCGGGGGATCTGTGATCGTCTGCGAGGGCGGCAATCTCTTTCTTCCCCACGTCGCCGCACCGTTCACCAACAAGCCCAATCTCCAGATTCCGAAAGTCCCCGGCCTGAACCATTACCACGGCTGGGTTGATGGCTGTCTTTCCGGCAAGCAGCCAAGCGACAGTTTCGAATACGGCGGTCACCTCACCGAGGCCGTCCAACTTGGCAATGTCTCGGCGCACTTCCCGAAGCAGACACTCAAGTTCAACGCCAAGAAACTGAAAATCACCAGCAACCCGGCTGCGACCAAACTCCTCACCCGCGAATATCGCGCCGGTTTCGAAGTGAAGGCAATCGCATGAAAATCCAACACCTGTTCCTCCTCGTTCCCGCCCTTGCGTTTTCGTTCAACGCAGCTGCTGCTCCGAGCTTTGCCAAGGACCCGATCGTCACCGAATTCGACATCGACGATTCGTGGCCAAAGTATCCCGATCACATCGAACAGAAGGGGTGGGTCTCGGGCATGGCCATCGATGCCAAGGAGAATATCTGGCTGTTCAAGAAGGGGCCCAATCCCGTGCAGGTTTACCGTCCCGACGGGACCTTTGTCCGATCCTGGGGTGAGGGCATGTTCAAGAGTCCGCACCAACTCCGCATCGGACCGGATGGCGCGATCTGGGTGGCCGACTTCGATCGGCATGTCGTGCAGAAATACACGCCGGAAGGAAAGCTGTTGCAGACCGTTGGCACGCTCGACAAGTCCGGCGAAGACGAGACTCACTTCAATCGGCCGACCGACATGGCGATCCTGCCGAACGGCGAGATTTTCGTGACGGACGGTTATGGCAACCGCCGGATCGTGCATCTCGACAAGAACGGGAAGTTCATCAAGACGTGGGGCAAATATGGGTCAGGGCCGGGTGAGTTTGTTCTCCCGCATGCCATCGTCTACGACTCCAGGGGACGTCTTTACGTCGCTGATCGGAACAGCGGCCGGGTGCAGATTTTCAAACAGGACGGAACTTTCATCGACCAATGGACCGGTTTGATCATGCCGTGGGGTCTGCACATTACGGAGGACGATGAGGTCTGGGTTTGTGGTTCTTCGCCGCACTGGTGGCGTCGACATCAGAAGTATCAGGAATACAAGGACCAGATGTTCATGCGCTTCTCCACCGACGGTCGCGCCCGCCTGATCTGGACCATCCCGCTCGGCGATCCCGAGAATCGCAAGACCGGCGAAACCGTTGGCGCCCACTGCCTGGTCAAGGACTCGAGAGGCAATATCTACATCGGCGACATCTACACCGAGCGCGCCCAGAAGTTCGTCCCCGTCGCCGCGCGGCCCAAGCCCTGATCGTAGCAGTCGACGTGAGGAGGCTCGGGCTCGTTGCCGTGTCGACTGAATGAGGTTGAGCGGGCTCACGTCCGCTGCTACTGCAGCGAACGGAGATAGGCGATCAGGTCGCCCAGTTGTTCGCGTGACAAGGCTTGATCGAGTCCGGCAGGCATGAGGGAGACAGAGGAGGGTTTGATGCTGTCGATGCCTCGCCGCTGAATCGTTTGCGGATTGTTGGTGGCGTCGATGAAGCGGACGTGGTCCGAGGCTTCTTCCAGGATTCTCCCGTTCAACTCGTCGCCGTTCTTGAGCGTGATTCGGTATGGCTCGTATTCGCGGGCGAACGTGGCATTGGGGAACGCGATCGCTTCGAGCAGATCCCGACGAGTGCGGATGCCGCCGATGTTGGTCAGTTCCGGACCGACGATACCGCCCTTGCCGTTGACCTTGTGGCAGATGTTGCAGGCGGCCAGTTCGAACATCTTGGCGCCTCGGTCGGCCTTGCCGTTGCGGGTAGTGAGTTCGAGGTTGTTCAGACGTTTGGTCTGTTCAGTCTTCGCCTTGGCGCGGGCCTCGAGAATTCGATTGGCGGCTTTCGCGTTCGGATATCTGACCTTGAGCTTGGCGACCCGTTCGGTGGACAGACTGGCCAGCCCTGGAGATTTCTCGATGGCGGCGAACAGTGGTTTGCCCAGTTTCGTCTCGTTACCCGGGAGGAACGCACCACTGAGCGCCTCCAGTTCCAGCGGTCCGGCCTTGGCGAGCTCGGGGATGAGGAATTGTTGCTGGCGTGGCGTGAGACGGCTGCGCTCAAAGATCTTCGCCAATTCATATCGCTCGGCCACCGTCTTCGCTTCGATCTGGTGCTGCCGTAGCTGGAAGAACAAGAGCTCGTCCAATTCGCGCTGATGAACGGCCACCGTGCCGGCCGCGGCCAGGCGTACCGCTGCGGGCAGTCCGTGGTCTCCCGACAGTCCCATCAGTTGCTGATCTCCCTCCCGCAGGTCGTGTTTCCGGATTGCGGCAATCGCAGCACTGATTACGGCGGAGTCATTGCCCTGCAGGGAGGCCACCGCTGCTCGCTTCCATTCGTCCGGCAATCGCTTTCGTTCGATTCGCGCGAACAGCTTGAGCAGAAAAGTTCGGACGCCGCCTGGCGTCCCCGGAGAGTCCAGCTTGCTCGTGATGCGTTGGCGCAACTGCTGGTCGGTGTTGAAAGCGAGAAACGTGTCGAGCAGAGAGTCGGGTATATCGGCGACATTCAACGATTCCTGTAGAAACGCACGGATCGGCCCGATCCACTTGTGTCGAGTGGCCGTATCGATGGCGAGTTTGCGGAGCTCGGCGTTGGGCGAAGCGAGCAGAGGCTTGATGTCGTCAGCCTTCAGCGTGCGTTCGCGGGCCTGATCGAGAGCGATCATGGCGCCGCGTTGAACGGTGGGGTGGGAGGAGGCCAAGCCGCGGCGCGTCTGTTCTTCGTCGCCGATCTCAATCAACGCGTAGGTGATGGCGTGGAAAAGAAAGCGATCGACACCAACCGTTTCCAGAGCCTTGAGCAAGGTCCGAACGGCGGAGCGATCACCGATCCGACCGAGCGCGGTGGCGCATTCGCGACGAATGGCCGGTTCGTCCTCGATGACGTGTTTCTTCAGCCACCAATTCGCGCTGCTGTCGCGATGCGTGGCGATGCTGCGGGTGGCCGTGAGACGAACGGAGAAGTCTTCGTCGTTCAATGCGAAATGCACGGCCTTGCGGGCCTCAGGCGTACGGATTCGGGTGAGCGCCCAGACGGCGTTGCGGCGGGTGCGAACGTCCTTCGTGTGGAGTTTCTCCGTCAGCGACTTGAGCGCACGGTTGCCCAACTTCGCCAGTTCAACAATCGCCCGGTCGCGAACGGTGAATCGTTGATCGCCCAAGCGACTCGCCACGGTAGCCGGATTGCTCCAATCGAGTCTGGTGCCGCGATGGTCGGCCAGGACGTCCATGCCTTTGCGGCGGATCCGATAGATCGCACCGCGAATTTCGGGCTTCTCGATCGATGAGGTTGGGCAGCCGTAGAGGAACCAGCCGCCGGTGTCGACGACAAGCAGGCTGCCATTGGAGTCTTCGAAGACATCGGTGAAGTGGGTGTTGGGATTGGTGGATTCGAGGAAGATCTCGTCGCGGGAAGTGAAGCCGGCGCCGTTGCGTTCGAGGTTCAGGCGGTAGACGCGGTGGGTGTTGAATTCGCAGAGGAAGATGTTGTCGCGGAACTGATCGCCGAAGGCGCCGCTGCGGTAGCGGGTCAATCCGGGTGGTGCGACCCAGCCGCGACGACTGACGGGCGGAAGAAGCGGGTAACTCGTCTGCGGCAGATAGGTATTGCCGGCGCGACTGGAACTGAGGTTGTAACGCGCGCCCCAGAGCCAGTGGAGCAGAGCGTCATGGCGACCGTTGACGTTGTCGTAGACGGCCACCGTACCGAGAACTTCGCCCTCGGGTGTGAAGGTAACTTCAACCGGGTTTGCCATGCCACCGTGGGCGCGGTCTTCGGTTTCCGTGCCATCGGGCCAGGAGGAAAACACGCCGGGCGCGCGGCTGGTGAAGGGACCTTTGAGGTCGAAGCCGTCGCTGGTATCCCCAAGCGTCCAGCCGTGTTGGCCACCGCACCAATACATACGGCCGTCCGGTCCGAGCACGGGGCCGTGAAAGGCGGAGGACATGCCATTGAAACCGAACTTTCCGTTGATCGGCGTCTGCTTGTCCGCCTTGCCGTCGTCGTCGGTGTCTTCGAACTTCCAGACGTAGGGAGGTGAGCAGACGTAGAGTGCGCCGTCGTGCCATTGGGCGCCGTTGGGCAAGACGAGGTCCTCGGCGAAGACGCTGGATTCATCATAGACGCCATCGTTGTCCGTGTCCGTGAGCATGAGAATCTGGTGCGGACGCTTCTCCAAGAGCTCAGGCGCCTTGGCGTTGATGCCCGCAGATTCGGAAATGAACATGCGGCCACGATCATCAAGGCAGGCGAGCATTGGGTGCTTCACCAGCGGCGGAATGGCAGCTGGGACGATTTCGAAACCTTCCGGCACTTTCATCTGTGGCATCACGAACTCGCCGCGATTGGCAGGGACGAAACGCAGGGAGCGTAGGCGCAACCAGGTCTTGCTCACGTTGCCGTTCGGGCCGATGCCGATTTGGTGATCGCCATCGGGCAGTTTGACGGTGCCGATGATGTAGCTGGCGTAGCGATCCGCGCCTCCCGTCGTGCGGATGGGGGCGACGCGAAGTTGTTTGCCATCGAGCGTGATGCGGGCGGATTGCATGCCGCTACGAGAAACGTCCGGCATCGCCCATTCGCCGTGGATATCGTAGGTGCCACCGCGAATGCCTTTCACGTCCCAGACCGCGACGTGGTTGTTCTGCTTCCAACCGCCCAAGGAAGATTGTGTGGCATGAAGCGTCATCGGCTCGCCATGAATGGAAGCGGTTGCCGGGCGCAGGTCGATGGATTCGTCGGCTCCCGGTTTGATGGCTTTCGGCTTGTTGCCGGGAAGCGTCGTGCGCGGAGCGAGTGAGGTCTTCAGCTGGGGCAAACGGTACTCGCGGATCTTGCTGTTGCCTTCGGGCAGGAGAATGATCCGGCGCAGATCGAGGAGGTCTTCCGCGCTGACGTTCTGGTCCGGAACGAGTGAGAGGTTGATGGAAGATCCGGGGAGCGTGATCTCACCGATGGCCTGGGTCTTGAAGTTGCCCCAACCGCCGCTGGGTTTGACCTTCGACTTGAGGACGGCGGTCATCGCTTGGTTGTGAATCGTGAAAGGCTGACCGGCGCAGGAATCCGGCGCGGCCCAATCGAGCACGACGGTGTATTTGCCGGGCTTCACGCTGCGCAGTTGCCACATGGCACGATCTTTCGTGGTCTTCCAATACGCGATTGCGTTCACACGCGGATTGATCTTCACCGAACTGCCGTAGAGCGATGCCTGGGCGGGAAACAGGTAGAGCGAGTGGTCTTTCTCCGGGGTGATGATCTTGCCGGTGGTCCTCGGCTTGGGTGCCGGTTTCCGTAGAGGAGCAGAGGGAGTGCTCTGACCGGCAGTGGCGCCGAGTACCTTTTGGAACGCAGCAGCCGTTCCGATGCGTGTCTTCGACTTGCCGCCACGCCAGAGATCCCATTTCGGATCGGTGTAGCGGAAGAACCAGGCGTGCAGGCGTCGTTTCAAGCCGGCGCGCAGTGCGGTGTGTTTGGAAGCAGCGGCGAGGTTGATGAGTTCGTCCGGATCCTTGCGCAGATCGTAGAGTTCGATCGGCGGATTCTCTCCGAGGCGTTCGACGTATTTCCAATCTCGTGTGCGAATGGAGCGGACGTTCTCGAATTCGTAGAACAATTCATCCTGCCATTGCTTGAGTGGCTTGCCGGTGAGGGTGGGTGAGAAGTCGCGGCCCGGGGATTTGAGTGGCTTGGTCGGCATCTCATAGCCGAGCAGGCTCAACACACTCGGCATGAAGTCGTAGTTGGTGACGATCTTGTCCTCGGTGTGATTGGCAGGAATCTTGCCCGGCCAGCGAAAGATCATCGGGATGTGCGTGGTGCCATCCCGGCCATGCAACGGCCGCGTGTGATCGCCCATGCCCCAGAAGCCCGCATGTCCCGCTACCGCACCTTGATCGGCGGCGTAGATCACGAGGGTGTTGTCATCGATCTTGAGACGCTTGAGCGTATCGAGGATGCGACCGACTCCCGCATCCACTGCCGTGACCTGGCCGGCGAGATTCCGTCCGGCTTCGATGTCGCCAATCAGGTCGTGTTGATTGCGTTGCCAAGGATGAATCTTCTTCGGTCGGGGAAAGGACGGCAGGGGATTGTCCACGTATGGATCCGACCATGGCGAAGGGACTTTCTCCCGCATCGCACCCGACAGGGTGTAAGGGCCATTGTAGGCGAGATAGAGGAAGAAGGGTTTCTTCTTGTTGGCCTCGATGAACTCGATGCCGCGATCGGTCCAGTATTCGGTCTGGTGCTTGGCGATGATATTCGTCTTGCCGCCTTCGATGACCGGTTGATTAAGAAAGCCTTTGGAATGGCCGTGCTTCTTGGTCACCCAGAAGGAAAAGCCATCGGGAGGATTGTGATTGTCGCCCAAGTGCCACTTGCCGGAGAGCCCGCAGACATAACCTTTCGAGTGCAGGACTTCGGGCAACGTCGTGAATTCTTCCAGCGTGTATTTGGCCTGTGGTCCAATCTGTAGCCGACCGGCGGAGAGGTAACGATGGACACCGTGTTGGCTCGGCGTCAGTCCGGTCAGGTAAGTTGCTCGGGTGGGCGAGCAGACGGCATTGTTCGCATAGGCGTGGGTGAAGCGAACCCCCTCGCGTGCCATGCGATCGATGTGCGGCGTCTTGAAATCGGGATTGCCGTAACAACCCAGCTGCCAGGCACCTTGGTTGTCGGTGAGAATGAAGACGATGTTCGGCTGCTTGGCAACGGATTGAATGGCGAAGGAGCAGCAAGCGGTGAGCAGCGCAAAAAGGGCGCGGATTGAAGGAACCGGCTTCGTGGACATCCTGCGAAAGTAGACTGGGCGAGACAGTTACGCGAAGACTAATCAGTGGCCCCTGAGTTCACCGGATACTTGAGCGAAACCCCACGAAACGTCTGCCGCGGACCGTGGCGGCGAGCCTGAGCGAGTGGAGCATTCCGTTGTTATTCCTGCTTCGGTTTGGGAGAACTCACGATGCGGAACTTCTTCCACTCCTTCAAATTCAGAAAATACGATTCGTGTCCTTTCTTACGGACCCAAACGGTGGGTTTGCCGTCTTTGTCGAGCACGCCGATGTCCAATCCCCGCTCGGCTCCCATGGTAAGCTTGCCCGTCGCCACAATGGTCGTACCTGGCTTGAGTTGATTCGTCTGCAAGAAGCTCATTTGCAAGCGGTGCAACCGAACGCGGTGACGAATGCCAAGCTCGCCAACAATGCGGTTCGGACGGATCAGCTTGCAAACTTGGCGGTCACCGGTGCCAAACTGGCCAACCTCTCGGTGAGTTCGAACAAGCTGACAATCGACTCCGTGACCAGGGATAAAATTGCCAACGGTGCTGTCGGTGTCTTCGAGATTGCGGCTGGTGCGGTGACATCAGGCAAGTTGGCAGCCAACTCGGTGAGCAACGCGAAACTTGCGGACGCCGCTGTCACCAGTGCGGAAATCGCTGATGGAACGATTACTGCCGATGATATTGCTCCTGGAGTTCTGACTGCCTCTGCATGGGCCGTCTCGGGCGACGATGTTACTCGTGCTGCGGGCAAAGTAGGAATCGGCGACACTACGCCTAACGCGTCCTTGCATGTTGTTCAGTCCGCCTCGAACACCCGAGCCTTTCGGGTGGACGACACTAGGGCGTGTTCGAAAACTTGAAAAAGCCAAAGATCGGGCTTGTACAAATTCC
>JBMYQZ010000230.1:0-8026 GCA_049601855.1 Limisphaerales bacterium
CTTCCCATCCTTCATCACCGCGAGAATCTCTGCCGGTTCATGTTTCCAGAGCCCGCCATCCTGCGGCTGGTAACGGTAGAAGTTCGAAACTTCGTCCAAGCGCTCATTGGTGATCCCGTGTTTGCCGAGAGCATCCATGAGCACGCGCTTGTTGGCCCGGGCATGATCCGGGCCCGGACGCCCATCGCGCGCTGGCGTCACACCGCTGAAGGCATCCCGAAAAATCTCCGGCGTCACCCCAAGGGCCGGACCAATCAAAGCTACCGGCCGACCATTGTCTCGCGGATCTGTCGCGTATCCACCTTCCAAAGTCACCGACGCTGTCTCCGTTCCAGGAGGCGCTTCGATCTTGGGACCGCACGCGGTCACGACCAACAGACAGATCACCGTCAGAAGCGGAGTGGAATACTTGAACATGGCCGAAACCTAAGTGCCCTAGCCCTTCGCAAGCGAGCTACTTTACATCCCCCAAACATTTGCGGACGTGTTCGTGAAATTCGAACACCGAACACTCCAAGGTCTTGGCCGTCGGCCCGATCGCAAACTTCGGAGAACGCATCGCCTTCTGTTGCTGTTCGCAGGCGTAAATGTCCTCCTTCATAAAATCGCCGGAGGAAAGCGGATCATCCTCGCCGCCTTCAAACTTCTGCCGATCGCGCCCCTTCCAATTCCACCACGAGGAGAAGGTTTGCTTCAGGTGATCCCAATCGGAGACCGGCATCACCTTAGTTCGCGTTTCGACAATCGTCTTGTCCGGCGCAACCGGTATGACATGGAAGATTGACCAGGAAGCCTCGGATTCGGTCAGCCCGATATTCGGGAACAGCATCGGCACCCAGGCACCGCGTTGATCCGCCGGCACATGATCGATCTTCGGCAATTGAGATTCCTGCTCGAGATTCTCCGCGTAGCTCTTGGCCAAGGGCTCGTAGAACATGAAGTGCGGACCGACGAAACCGGATTGCTGCTTGCTGTGATCGTACATGTGCAGCGTTTCGGAATGCAGATGCGCCAGGTGGTACCCATCGATGTAGTTCTCCACCACGATCTTCCAATTCGCGTTGATCTCATCCCGCGTCCGACCGTCTTCGTATTCGACCAACTCCCCGGGACGATGCGGACCCAGATTCTCTTCCACCCCGGAAAGCCAATCACCCAGCGGCGCGGAATCCGGCTCCGGATGCACGAAGAACATCCCGCGC
Source organism: Limisphaerales bacterium (assembly GCA_049601855.1). Taxonomy (GTDB): domain Bacteria; phylum Verrucomicrobiota; class Verrucomicrobiia; order Limisphaerales; family JAYPXF01. The sequence continues at coordinate 1,203 of JBMYQZ010000230.1, forward strand.
CAAACCTCCACCGAAGCCCGGTGCAGACACAGGGGTTTCAGATCCACGCCAGGAAACTCCGAACTCTGGTTGGGAATACTCTTCAGATCTCCCTCGAGTGAGTAGGTCCAGTGATGATACGGACAGATGATCGACTTCTTCGCCTTCCCGATCGTCCGCAACAGCTGCGTCCCGCGGTGCCGGCAGATATTATGAAACGCCCTCAATTCCCCATCGGGCCCGCGCAACACCAAGAGCGGATGCGGGCCCGCCTGGATCGTCACGAAATCTCCTGACTCCGCCACGTCCTCAACCAGTCCACCGAACTGCCAGGTCTTCCCAAAGATCTCTCGCTGTTCGCGATCGAACCATTCCGACGATGTGTAGGCCTCAACGGGCAAGGGATTACGGTTCATGGTCAATTCCTCACGTTCAGATTGCGAATCGTCAAGCTGCCGTCGGACTTGGGACGAACGTTGATCTCCCGCCGCGGATGCGCGATGTCACCGGGCGATGGCAGGCCATCTTCATCCATGTCCGCCACCACCGTCAGGAAGTACTTCCCGGGATGGAGATACGTGAAGGTGAACTCATCCTGTTTTCCACTGATCTCGGGGAACAACAGAAGCGTGTTCAACAGTTCCTCCCGCACGTAGCCGTAGCGCATGACGAATCGGCCCTGCCGATCGGTCAAGGCCTTGCCGGATAAATACATCTGCAGCTTCTTGCCTCGCGTCGCCGCCGTTCGCTCCACCGACACTTTCAGCGTCGCCACGTGCGGCATCTGGTCGATACGAATCGGATCCTTTGCCCGCTTTCCAAGTTCGACGAGGCTCTTGCCAACTTCCTGCGAAAGGTAACTCGCCGAAGACTGCGGCACGCCCTTGCCCCAATCCGGCTTCGGCAAACCGTGGGACAGATCGAATGCCACAACGTTCTTGGGAAAACCAACATCGCGCGCCGCGTTCGCCGCCAACTCCGGGTGCATCCGCTGGCCCTTGAAGCTCATGTGACGCTTTGGCGGCGCCGTGAGACCGAAACGGCTGGTGTAGGAATTAAACTCCAGTTGATCGCCCGAAAACGTCAGCTCCATATACATGATCCCCGCGCCGCCATACGCATCCACAAGGCGGTAGTAGGACCATCCCCGGCCCTGCTGCACGCGATCCAATACGAAGTAACTCGTACGATAGATCCCGTTCAGGATCCCACCGTTCCGCGCCATGATCGTCCTCTTGCCCTTGAAGTTGGCCACGAAGAACGAGGTGAACAGATTGCCCACCGTTCCTCCTTCAAACATCCCATGCACGTGCGAAGGTGAGATGGCCCGATAATCAAACGCCCACCATTCATAGTCCTGTCCCATCAGGTTCAGCGAGCCGACCCAATGACCCTGCATGTTACGCAGCAGATCAAAGCCATTCTGGTTGATGTCGATCGGCTCGATGTTCGGCGGAGTGAATTTCGCATATTTGATCCCCGAGCCACCGCTCTTCTTTTTGCCGACGTTGATGAAACCGCCATCCTTCCAAAGCTGAAACAGCCGACGCATGTATTTCGGCAGTAGACCATCCTCCGGCATCGGATCCTCGCCGTCGTTGATGCGCTGCAGCAACTCCCCCTTCTCCACCTGCTTGCGCACGGCGGCATAACTGCTCAGCACCATGTCACCATCCGGTTCATCACCCGCATGACAGGTCGTGCAGAAGTTTTCCACCAGGGGTTTGATGTCATTCGAATATGAAACCTCATCCCGCATCTCCTGCGCCCTGCCAATTCCCGACACGAACAGCAGGGTTGCCAGCAGCACTGGTTTCATTTTAATATTCATAACTGAACATTTACTACACCAGAGTATTTAATCAACCCTGAAGAACAACAATATGGGACGCCCTGATCTCAGCGAAACCAGACGCGCCGAGATCCTCGACGCCTTCGAACGCTGCGTTGCCCGCCATGGTCTCGACAGCAGTTCGCTGGAACTCGTCGCCGAGGAGGCCGGCATGAAACGCAGCGTCGTCCGCCACTACGTCGGCAATCGTGAGGACATGATCGTCGCGTTGGCGGAGCACGTCACGACCACCTGGCGGAATTATCTCCGGGAATCCGTCGATTCCTTGAGCCAGGGCAAGCGCGTCGAACAATTGCTCGGTTTCCTCCTCCCGACCAAATCCCAGACCGGTACCGATGCCCTGCTGGTGATCGAGGGGCTGATTGCCGCCGGCGAACAACGACCGGAAGTGCGTCGCCTGATGTCCGACTATATCGAGGACGTCGTCTCCATGACGGCGGAACAGCTCGCCCTCGCCTACCCGCTGGCGAAGCGGACAGATTGTTGGAGCGTGGCCTATGGCGTGGTCTCCATCTGGTTCAACAACGATTCGCTCGCCCCCTTGCAACTCCCACCCAAGTATCTCAAAGCCGCCCGAACCACCGCCCGCCGCTTGATCGACACCCTCGCCACGGCATAGGCTGGGCAAATGGAACTGCAGGACAAAGTCGCCGTGGTCACCGGTGCCAGTCGCGGAATTGGTGCCGCCACCGCCCGACTGCTCGCCAACGAAGGCTGCCGAGTCGCCGTCAACTACCGGCAATCGAAGGAAGAAGCCGATGCCGTCGTGAACGACATCGGCGACCATGCCTTCGTCCTCGCCGGTGACGTGGCCAAGGACGCCGATTGTCGCAGCATGATCGCAACGACGATAGAGAAATGCGGCCGTCTCGATATCCTGGTCAACAACGCCGGCACCACGAGCTTCATCGACTTTCCGGATCTGGAAGCCGTGACCGATGAAGTCTGGGACCAGATCCTGGGCACGAATGTGAAGGGCATCTTCCAATGCGCCCGCGCTGCCGCGCCGCATCTGCGTGCCCACGGTGAGGGCGTGATCATAAACGTCGCCAGCGTGGCCGGTCTGGTCGGGGCCGGCAGTTCGATTCCCTACTGCGCCTCCAAGGCTGCCGCCATCAATCTCACCACTTCTCTCGCCCGAACGCTTTGCCCGGAGATCCGCGTCAATGCCGTTGCTCCCGGCGTCATTGACGGCGAATGGCTCAAGCGCGGTTTGGGTGACGATTTCTCCGACGTCATGGACACCAAAGCCGAGCAGGCGCTGTTGAAGAAGGTGAGCAAACCGGAGGACATTGCGCAGGCAATTCTCGGACTTATCCGCGCCGATCTCGTTACCGGTCAAACGCTGCCCGTCGATGCCGGCGCCATGTGTGGGCCGGCAATGAATCAAGGCTACCGATGGTAAAGCCATTCTTTACTATGCTGCTGTGTCTCAGCGTCGGATTCGCCGCCGACAATCGCATTCCCACCGGCCCGTCACGCGAAGACGCGCAGCTCTTTCGCAAGCTCGCGATCCCCAAACAATTCCTCATCACCCACAAAGGCCACACCTTCGGCGGTGACCTTCGTATTGGCGATCTGAACGGCGACGGGCGCTGCGACTTCCTGGTGTATCGCTGTAATCACGGCGCTCCGAAAGGCGCGCACATGGGCGGCATGAAGCCAACTTTCCTCGGCGCCTTCGATCTCGATGGCAAGGTCCTCTGGCAGGTCGGCAAAGACGGCAATCAACCTTCCCGCCCAATGTCCGTCGCGATCAAGGACTGGACGGGCGATGGAGCCGACGACGTGATCTGCTTCTGGCACAAACCGCAACCGGGATTGAGGACTGATTGGCAGAATCTAGCCGACGTTGCAATCCAGCTTCGCGACGGTAAGACGGGCAAACTCATCCGCGAAGCGGCCCCAAAGGCGATCACGGATCGCCGCCGCAAGGATCCCGTCGGTGCCAACTGGGTCCATCAGCGTCTCCTCATCGCCAACTTCCGCGGCACGAAAGAACCCCGCGATGTTGTCGTAAAACTCGGCGACACCTACGTCGCGATGGACGAACGCCTCAACGTCCTCTGGACCTACCGCACCGAATGGGTGAAGTACAGCCAATGCCCAGCCTACATTCCAGCCGTCGGTGACATCGATGGCGATGGTCGCGACGAATTGCTCACGGGCTATCACCTCCTCGATGATGACGGCTCGATCATGTGGAAGCAGAAGCTCGGCAACAACATGGACTCCGTGACTATCGACCGTTGGGCAGGCAAGACGCGCGCCGTCTGTTCCGGCTTCGGTCACGTCATGTCAGCCGAAGGCAAAGCCATCCTCTCACTCGGCAAGAAACTCGTCCCGCACGGTCAGGAGGTCCGCGTCGCCAACTTCCATCGTGAGCATGACGGGAATGAAATGGTGATCCGCGCCTTCGGCCACACGACTAAAATTCACGTCGTCAGCAGCGAATCAAACCAGATCATCAACACCTTCGACCTGCAGTTCTCGCCGACCAACGTCGGCATGGACCCCGTGTATTGGAACGGTCCCGACCACCCCGCCCTGCTCTACAACGGCGGCTGGCTCTGGGATATGGAATCGGCCAAGGGTTGGCAGTTGCCGGACCTCCCGCCTCCCAACGGAGGCGATGTCCATCGCATGGGATTCTATCATTTCATCCCGGCCAACATCTGCGGCGACAAACGCGAGGAACTCCTCATCTGGGACCCCACCGCGAAACACATCTACATCTACACCGCCAAGCCGGTTGATCCGTCGATCCGTTCACCCTATCGCCATGGACCTCGACAGTACAATCCACGACTGATGGATTAAGACGGACACGCACGCTCACCCCGCGATCAATCCTGGCTCAAATCGAATTCCTTTCGGATCCACTCCCAAACCACATCCCAATGCTGGCGCCCCAAGCCGTGGCCACTGTTGGGATAGATCCGATATCTCTTCTTACCCTGGAGGCGGTTGAACACTGCAAAGTTCGTCGTGGGCGGACAAACCGAGTCCTGCAGCCCAATGCTCATGAAGGTCGGACAGGTAGTACGGTCGGCTAGGTTCATCGTGTCGAAGTAACTCAACGTTCGCAGCGTGCTCTCCCAAGTGCGCTCCGGTTTGGCGGCGATCCACTTGTCCATCTCCGGCCAATGCGTGAGCTTAAAGTAGTTCACCCAGTCGCAGAGAAAGGGGATATCCGGCACACAGGCGTCCACCCGCGCATCCAAAGCCGCCATCGCGAATGCAAATCCCCCACCTTGGCTGCCTCCCCAGACTGCGATGCGTGAGCTATCCACATCCTTGCGGCTTGCGACATAGTCGATCGCACGAATGCAATCGAGATAAGCACCGCGATAGTAGTACGTATCCTTGTCATCCAATCCGCGGACCCAGTAGTCCACCGGCTTGCCCTTGACCTGGTCCTGGCTGGTGCCATGGGCGCGTGGGTTGAAGGAGAACACCATCATATCCTTCCACTTGCCAATTGGTTTCATGTTGCCGCCGTATCCCGGCACCCGAATCACGACCGGATGCGGACCACTGACAGTCGGCACCTCCAACCAACCGCGCACCGTCACATCACCGAAACTCCGCATCGTCACTTCAAAAACCTCGATGCCATCTTTGTTTCGCTCGGGAACTGCCACCACCTGAAAGTCCGGTGAGACCTTGGCCATTTCAGCCAACGAGCGTTTCCAAAACGCCACAAAATCCGGCTCGCGCGTGAGCAGAATCCGAATCGATTCCGGATCAGATCCGGTGCGTCTTCGTCCGTGATACGTTTTGCCGCCTTCGGTGGCCAAACGGCATTCCGCATCCGCGAACCCGCTTTTCTTCATCCTAAATGAGAACCGAAACTCCCGTTTGCCTCCGGCCCCGAGCGTCACCTTGGTTGCAGCACCCGCCGGCACCTCAAATGCGACGCTGTGAAGTTTCCAGTCCAGCAACCCGGTGACCGCCTCCTTCCCGCGATTGTGGATCGTGGCCGTTACGTTGACCTTGGCTCCCGGTCGCACCATCCCGTCTTTGGCATCGCTGGCCATCTTGATGGTGATCGGCTTCGGTGCTGCGCAGGCTGCGGCGACACCCAGCCAGAACAGCGAGAAAGAATGCAGGAATTTCATCGCGGCGGATTATCGCGGGAGATCTTGCCAGTGCAAAGACCCGCTGCGATGTTCGAACTATAGTCCGATGAATCTCCGCCTGGCCACAGCGTTTGCCCTCTTACTCGGAACCTTACCGTCGTTCGCCAACGACGGTGCCAGATTCTTTGAATCGAAGATCCGACCGGTCTTGGTGAAGCACTGCTACGAGTGCCATTCCTCTGAATCAGGCAAGGCCAAGGGCGGACTCTTGGTGGACACGCGGGAGACGATTCGACGAGGCGGTGAAAACGGTGCGGCCATAGTTCCAGAACAACCGACGAAGAGTCTTCTGCTCACCGTCATCCGCCACCAGAAACCCGATCTTGAGATGCCCCCGAATGCGGAGAAGCTCTCGAACGGCATCATCAACGACTTCCAACGCTGGATCGAAATGGGCGCTCCCGATCCGCGTGAAGCGACGGCCGCTCCGGTTGGTGAGAAGCCGCCGGTGACCATTAAAGAGGGCCGGGAGTTTTGGGCGTTCCAGAAACCCGCACCTGGCCCCATGCCACCGAGCAACAATTGGGCGAAACGAGACCTGGATCTTTTCATCCATGCCGGTTTGCAAGCCAAGGGACTGACCCCATCCTCGGATGCCGAGCCGGCAATCTTGTTGCGGAGACTACACTTCGACCTTGTCGGCTTGCCTCCTTCGCCCAAAGACCATACGGCCTTCCTCAAGCAGGCGAAAGCGAAGGGAATCGACAAGGCGCTGGAGAAGGAGGTCGATCGTCTATTGGCGTCCGACCGCTACGGAGAACGCTGGGCACAGTTCTGGCTGGATCTGGCCCGCTTCGCTGACACGGACGGATTCGAGTTCGACAAGGAGCGTCCCGAAGCCTGGACGTATC
>JBMYQZ010000231.1:0-8025 GCA_049601855.1 Limisphaerales bacterium
GCGCGGGCCCTTTCGGCCCTTCTTGCCCTGCAGGAAGCCGTCGTAATGTCGCATCAAGAGATGCGATTCCATTTGCCGCATGGTGTCGAGCACCACACCGACTGAAATGAGCAAACTCGTGCCGCCGAAGAATTGGGCTACGAGGTAGTTGATCTTCAATTTCACGGCGAGCAGATCAGGAATGACCGCAATCACAGTGAGGAACACAGCACCAGCCAAGGTGATCCGGCTCATCGTATGATGAAGGAAATCACAGGTCGCCTGCCCCGGTCGGACACCAGGAATATATCCGCCATGTTTCTTCAAATCGTCGGAAATCTGCAGTTCGTTAAACTGGGTCGCCGTCCAGAAATAGGTGAAAAAGATGATCATGAAGGCCAGCAGCATGAAGTAGCCAAAACTGCCATGTGAAAAATGCACCGCAGCATCCTCAAGGAACTTCAGCTCAAAGGAACGGCCGACAAACGTGAAGATCTTCTCAGGGAACATGAGTAGCGCCTGAGCGAAGATGATTGGCATGACACCGGCATAGTTGACACGAAGCGGCATGAACGAACTGCTGCCCTGCATCATTTTTCGGCCCACCTGACGCTGGGCGTACTGCACTGGTATTTTTCTTTGCGCCTGGGTTATCGCAACTGTCGCAGCGGTCACCGCAATCAGCAAACCGACCAGTGCGATAAGATGGAAAGGATTAAATCCTTCGCCGTCCTGGGCCGGGAACACCCATTCCCAAAGCACCTGCATTGCCTGTGGAAACCGGGCGAGAATACCAATGGTGATGACGAGCGAGATCCCGTTACCAATTCCACGATCGGTGATCTGTTCACCCAACCACATCAACAACAAGGTGCCGGTTGTCAGAATCATCGTCGTCTGGATCCGGTACCACCACAGATTGTCGGTCAGCACCAACGTTCCTTGAAACTGATCTCCAAAGACCTTGCTGGGATTCTCCCAAGCCAAGGACATGACGAAGCCCTGTCCGAGACAGAGTATCACGGTGAGATAGCGTCCGTATTGGATGATCTTGACGCGACCACCCTCTTCGCGAGCGAGTTTGGAAAGGGTCGGGACAACCGCGCTCATCAACTGAATGATAATCGTCGCGGAGATGTACGGCATGATGCCGAGAGCCCCGATCGCGCATTTCTCCAACGCGCCACCAGTGAACATGGACATCATCCCCATGACGCCCGCGCCTTCCTGGCGTTTCGCCATCTTCTCAAAGAAGTCTGCCAATTCGGCGCCATCCAATCCAGGAACCTGGATCATGGATACCAATCGGCACACGCACAGGATCATGAGCGTGAAGAAGATCCGGGACTTGAGTTCCGGTATCTTGAAGCAGTTGCCGAAGGTTGTGAAAATTCCCTTTAACATGGCCGGTGGCAGTTAAGTGCCAGTCAGTCTTTCTTCTCTTCAGCAGGAGCGGCTTCCGCAGCCACAGGCTTCCTCGACACCACTTCGCAAGTACCGCCGGCAGCCTCGATGGCTTCCTTGGCAGCTTTGCTGAAAGCATTGGCCTTCACGGTGAGTTTCTTCTCGATCTTGCCACGGGCGAGAATCTTGATGCCGCCATTCGCTTTGCCATTGGCCAGGCCGGCGGCCTTGATGGCTTCGGCGTCCACGGTGGTGCCGGTTTCGAAGTTATTCAACGTCTCCAAGTTCACCGGGTGGTAAATCGTGGTGTGTTCCGCATTGCTGAAACCGCGCTTTGGCAGACGGCGATAAAGGGGCATCTGGCCACCTTCAAATCCGGGCCGGATGCCCTTGCCAGCACGGGACCGTTGGCCTTTATGACCGCGGCCGGAAGTCTTACCGGTGCCGCTCGCTTCGCCAGAACCTAGACGCTTGCGACGATGCTTGGCACCGGCGCGGGGTTTGAGAGTGTGTAGTCGCATTGCTATCGAATCTTCTTGGGTTATGCCGCGGCAGGTTCGGCGGCTTCTTCTTCTTTCGCGGCAGCGGGAGCGCCATTGGTGTTGGCGATCGGGTCCTGACCACGAAGTTCGCGGATTTGATCCCGGGTGCGGCATCGATCCAATGCCTGCAAAGTTGCTTTGGCCAGATTGGCCGCGTTATTGGAGCCGAGGGACTTGCTGAGCACGTCTTTCAATCCAGCGGCTTCCAGAATGGCGCGCACGGTCTTGCCGGCAATGATTCCCGTTCCCTTGGAAGCGGGACGGAGGATCACCCGAGCCCCGTCATAAACGGAATAGATCTCGTGAGGAATCGTATTCCCGGCGACGCTGAACAATTTCATGGTGGCGCGGCTGTTTTCTCCGGCCTTGCGAATGCAGTCAGCGACCTCGTTCGCCTTGCCGAGCCCGAGCCCAACCTTGCCCTTCTTATTGCCGGTGACGACAAGCGCACTGAAGCTGAATCGACGACCACCCTTCACAACTTTGGAGGAGCGATTGATGAATAGCACCTTCTCGGAAAGTTCGTCGCCATTGGCGTCACGAAGCGGTTCGCGCTCACGGCGTTGGCGATTGCCACCAGGGCGACCACCGGGCCCACGATTGTTGCCACCACGTCCACCGAAGCCGCGATTGCCGCCGCCTCCATATCCGCCGCCACCGCCACCGCCGCCGCTGTTGTTGCTGGCAGCAGGTGCGGCCGGAGCGGGAGCTGCAGGTGCAGCGGGGGCAGGAGCAGCAGGTGCAGCCGCTTCGGGAGCGGGCGCAGGTGTTTCGGCCGGCGCCGCTTCGGGAGTCTTATTTTCTTCTTCAGCCACTATTCGTTTCTCCGGTTATAAATCTCTTAGAATTTCAGACCACTTTCGCGGGCGGCATCGGCGAGGGCTTTGACCTTGCCGTGATAACGAGCACCACTGCGGTCAAACACAACGCTCTCGATTCCGACAGCCTTCGCCCGGGTGGCGGCTTCCTTGCCGAGCTCTTCGGCGCTGGCCACGTTGGCCTTCAGGTTGTCCTTGTTCGGCGCGTCTTTGTGCATGCTGCTGACGGCGGCAAGGGTGACCCCCTTCTCGTCGTCGATGAATTGCACGTAAACGTTCTTGTTGGTGAACTTGACGCTCATGCGCGGACGTTCGGCCGTGCCGTTCAGGTTCTTGCGGATGCGCCAACGACGGCGCTGCAACAATTTTCTTTTCTGTTCGGGTCTCATGTTTGTGAAGCCACGGTTTCCAACCGTAAGCCAATACAAGGTTACTGAACTTTCTTGCCTTCCTTCCGGATGATCTGCTCGTCCGCGTATCGAACACCTTTGCCCTTATACGGTTCGGGAGGATAGAAATTTCGAATCTCGGACGCGGCCAATCCGACAGCCTGCTTATCCGGGCCACTCAGGGTGACCTTGGTCTGGTCTTCAACGACACACTTCACGTTCGCCGGTAGATCGTAGCTGATGCCGTGGGAGTAACCCAGTGCGAGCTCAACGACGTTGCCTTTCACGTTCGCTTTGAAACCGACGCCGTGAATCTCAAGTTTGCGTTCGAATCCTTCACTACAGCCCGTGACCATGTTGTTGATCAAGGCACGGACCAGACCGTGCTTGGCCTTGGAATCCTTGGTGTTATCAGGACGATCTGCGATCACGTTGCCGTCTTCTACTTTGACGGTGATAACGCTCGGGTAAGTCCAATCGAGCTTGCCCTTCGGGCCTTCGACAAAGACGGCGCCGTCTTTCACCTCAACTTTGACCTTGTCGGGGATGGCCACCGGTAATTTTCCAATACGTGACATAGTGCTGCTAGATTCTTTTTCTTACCAAATGTATGCCAACAACTCTCCGCCCACATTCTGACGACGGGCATCGCGGCCGGTGATGACTCCTCTCGAGGTGGATACAATCGCCGTGCCAAGTCCGTTGCGAACACGCGGAACCTCACCCGACCCAATGTAGCGTCGCAAACCCGGGCGGCTGATGCGCTTGAGGCCTTCGATGACTGATTTTCGACCCTGATACTTAAGTTCGATCGTCAGTTGCTTCTTGGTGACCTCACCAGCGGAACTAAAACCGGTGATGTAGCCCTCTTGTTTCAGAATTTTGGCGATGTTCTCCTTCGTCTTGGTGTGCGGCATGGAGACATCAGGTTGTTCGGCGCCAATCGCGTTGCGAATTCGCGTCAACATATCTGCTATGGAATCGGACATCATAGTGCTTACCAGGAGGCTTTGGTTACTCCCGGGATCATTCCCGAGAGGGCCAGTTCACGAAAAGTCAGACGAGACACACCAAATTTGCGGAAGTAGGCGTGGCGGCGGCCGGTGATTGCGCATCGATTCACGACGCGGCTCGGGCTGGCGTTGCGGGGCAGCTTGGACAACTCTTCGTATTCGTGGTTGGCCTTGAGCTCCGCACGCTTCTCAGCATAGCGGTCCACAACAATCTTCTTCTTCTTGTTTCGTTCGATGAGGGCTTTACGTGCCATAACTAAATCTGGGTTCAGGCCGTGGCGGTCTGTTCTTCTTCTTTCTTCTCTTCTTCCTTGGCGCCCTTACGACCGGCAGCGAAGGGCATGCCCATCAGCTTCAACAAGTCGTAGGCTTCGTCGTCGGACTGGGCAGTGGTCACGATCGTCACGTCCATTCCCTGTTGACGGGTCACCTTGTCGAGATCGATCTCGGGGAAGATGCTCTGGTCGTTCAGGCCCATGGAGTAGTTACCGCGACCGTCGAAGGACTTAGGCGAAATCCCGCGAAAGTCACGAATACGAGGCAACGCGGCAGCCACGAGGCGATCGAAGAACTCATACATCACCTCGCGACGGAGAGTGACGTAGCAACCAATTGGATACCCCTGGCGGAGCTTGAAATTGGCGACACTCTTGCGAGCCTTGGCGATGACAGGCTTGCGACCGGTGATGGTCGTCAAATCTTTCGCGGCATCGTCGAGAGCCGATTTTTCGAGCAGCGCGCTGACACCCATGTTCACCACGATCTTCTCGATGCGTGGGATGCGATGGGGATTGTCATAACCGTGCTTTTCCTTCAGCGCGGGAACGACCTCGTCCGTGTATTTCTTGTAGAGTCGTGCGTCCATCTATCAACCTTCTGTTTCGGCAACGGCTTCTCCGCCGCCGCGCTTGGCGTCAAATTTCTCGGCCAGCATCACGTTGGAAATATCAATCGGGCCTTCGCGCTCGACGATCGCACCATTGGGATTCATCTGGCTCTTCTTCTGGTGCTTTTTCTGCATGCGGACGCCTTCGACGATCACGCGCCCGACGCCACTCTGGACTTCGATAATCTTGCCGCGCTTGCCTCTGTCGGCACCGGCGAGGACCACCACTTCGTCCCCTGCTTTTACATGACACTTATTCATTCTTCAGAGCACCTCGGGAGCGAGGGATACAATTTTCATATAGCGCTTTTCGCGCAGTTCGCGGGCCACGGGGCCGAAGATACGGGTACCGCGAGGATTGCGGTCCTTATCGACGATCACGCAGGCGTTGTTGTCGAAGCGCAAGATGGAACCGTCCGGACGACGGATCGCATTCTTGGTGCGCACGACGATGGCGTCGCACACGTCGCCCTTCTTCACGTTGCCATCGGGAGCAGCTTCCTTCACGTGCACCTTCACCACGTCGCCAATGTGTCCGTAGCGCTTGGTTTGGCCGAGCGCATGGATCATCGACACGCGGCGGGCGCCGGTGTTGTCAGCCACATCAAGTAAGGATCGCAGTTGTAACATCGTTTATACCTTTCAGGCTTCAATGAGATCAGCGTCGGGATTGCGGGCTTCGACCTTCACGAGAGCCCAACGCTTCAGACGGGAGAGCGGACGACTTTCGGCGATCCGCACGGTGTCGCCGATATTGGCGTCACTGTCCTCGTCATGGGCGTAGTACTTCTTGAAGGAAGTGACCGTCTTGTGAAACCGGGGGTGCTTGAAGCGCCGGCGCACTTTGACGACGATCGTTTTGGCCATCTTCGTGGAGACGACCTCTCCGACCACTTCACGCTTTCTCTTGGTTGCTTCTTCGGACATAGAAATTCTTTATTTGGCGGCTGCTTCGGCGGCTTCCTTGTTGCGCAAGACGCTCATCTGGGACTCGATGCGAGCGATGTCCTTGCGGAGCAAACGCAAGCGGGAGGTTTTTTCCAGCTGGGCGCTGACCTGTTGCAGTCTGAGATTGAACAGTTCCTGCCGTAGATCCCGGCCTTTGGCCGAAAGCTCCACGAGCGTCATATCTCTCAATTCGGAAGGTTTCATACGCGTAATCTAAATCAGTGCCGGGTGATAAACTTGGTGCGGATCGGCAGTTTGTTGGCGGCCAGACGCATGGCGTCGCGGGCCATGGTTTCGCTCACACCGTCGAGCTCGAAGAGTACGGTGGCCGGACGCACAACGGCGACCCAGGATTCAACACCGCCCTTGCCGCCACCTTGACGGACTTCAAGCGGCTTCTTCGAAAAGCTCTTGTGCGGGAAGACGCGGATCCAAAGTTTGCCGCGACGCTTCATGTGGCGTGTGATGGCAATACGACAGGCTTCAATCGTCTTGGTATCGAGCCAGCACCGTTCGGTGGCCTGCAAGGCGAACGAGCCAAACGCGATCGAATTGTCGCGGCTCGCAATTCCCTTGCGGTTTCCCCGCATCATTTTGCGGTGCTTCACTCTGGCTGGCATCAAAGGCATAACAGCAAATCTTTCTCTCTATCAGGTTTCTTAAATCAACTGACGCGGGTGACGTTCGGTTTCTTTTCGTCGTCTTCCACGCACATCCAACACTTGATGCCAAGGATTCCGTAAACGGTCTTCGCTTCGGCAAAGCCGTACTGCACGTTTTCGCGGAGGGTGTGCAGCGGTACGCTGCCGTCACGGTATTGTTCAACGCGGCCAAGCTCCGCGCCACCAAGGCGACCGGCACAACGGATGCGGATGCCCTTCACTTCCTTCAAACCCATGGAAGTTTGCAGCGCTTTCTTCATGGCGCGGCGGAATGCAATGCGGCGTTCCAACTGAAGCGCGACGTTTTCGGCCACGAGCTGCGCATTTGCCTCGGGGCTCTTGACTTCCATGATGTCGACGTAGATTTCCTTGCCCGTCATGCGGCCCAGTTCTTCCTTGATCGTATCGATCTCCTGTCCTTTGCGGCCGATCACCACACCAGGGCGAGCGGTGAAGATCGTGATGCGGCAACGACTGGCGGCGCGTTCAATCGTAATCTTCGGAACAGCGGCCGTGAGGAGCTTCTTCTTCAGGATCGAGCGGATCTTGTGGTCCTCCGCGAGGAGCTTGCCGAATTCGTGCTTCGGCGCGTACCACTTGGAGTTCCAGTCGCGACGAACGGCGAGGCGGAATCCGATTGGATGTGTCTTTTGTCCCATGACTAAATTCTCTTATTTCTTTTCTTCAGCGTCGGACTCGCCTGATTCCTCAGCGGCGGGCTCTTCAGTTGCGTGTTCTTCAGTCTCTTCAGCGGCGGCTTCTTCAGCCTCGCTTTCCTGAACGGCCTCTTCAGCCGGTGCTTCTTCAGCGACGACTGCTTCGACTTCTTCAGCTTCCGCAACTTCGGGTTCAGCGGAGGCAGCTTGAGGTTCAGCAGCGGCAACCGGAGCAGGCGCATCGGCCTTGTCGTCCGTCAGGACGATTCGGATGTTCGTACTGCGCTTCAGAATCGGGGAGGCGGAACCACGGGCCCGGGGACGGAAACGCTTCATCACGTGTCCCTTGCCAGCGGTAGCTTCTTTGATGATCAGATCTTCGCGCTTGAGCTCGTTGTTGTTCTCCGCGTTGGCGATGGCGCTCTTCAGCGTCTTCGCAACGGCCTTCGCCGACTTGCGTGGAATGAATTGCAGAGCGGCCTCGGCTTGGTCAACCGGGAGACCCTGGATCTGCCGCACCACTTCGCGCACCTTTTGTGGCGACATGCGGAAATCTTTGTAGATAGCTTTAACTTCCATGCTTACTTGCCTTTCACCGCTCCACCGCCATGTCCCTTGAATGTCCGAGTCGGAGAAAACTCGCCGAGCTTGTGACCCACCATGTTTTCCGTGACGTAGACAGGGACGAACTTTTTGCCATTATGAACAGCAAAGGTCAAGCCAACGAA
>JBMYQZ010000232.1:0-7987 GCA_049601855.1 Limisphaerales bacterium
GGGCGGCGTCGCCGTTTCCGGCCTGGAGCAGAGTCAAAATGCCCTGCGGCTTTCATGGAGTCGTGAAGAGGTGGACGCAAAACTCCAGACCATCATGAAAGACATCCATACCAAGTGCCTCACCCATGGAGCCGACGGTGACTGGGTGAACTACGTCCAAGGCGCCAACATCGGCGGCTTCATCAAGGTCGCCGATGCCATGCTCGCCTACGGCGCCGTCTGATCCTTTCCAACAACAATCTCAGAACAGAATCAGAATATGAAATACCTTCTCGCACTTGTCCTCGCCACCACGGTGAGTTCAATCGCCTCGGATCGCGATCCCTTGCTGCCACCGTACGGCCCAAACCGTTACGGCAGCGCGCCGCCCGCATCGTTCACCTACGGCTTCTCGGCACCCATCAGTCTGGGCACGACGGCTCTGGGTGACATCGAGTCCGCGGAGTTTGGCGGCCTCTGGGTCGGGCCGGTCGTGCGGCGCGACTCCTTCGATATCCTGGGTGGTCTGAGCTATCGCCGACTGCAATTCAGCACGCCGGTTGGCGCGCCAATTCCCAACACTCTGCAATCGATCGCCGGGGTTGTTGGCGTGCAGGGACGTTGGGGTGACAAATGGCGCGCGCGGGTTTAAGCGTTGCCCGGTCTCTACAGTGATTTCAGCGATGTTTCTGGAGACGACTTCAATTCTCCGGTCCTGATCGAGGGTGCGTATCGGGTGAATGACAGTCTCGAGGTCGGCATTCGAGCCAACGTGGATCCTTTCCGCAACAACGTTCTGGTCGCGACGCCCGGCGTGTCGTGGTTGATCAATGAACTGTGGAAGTTGGAACTCTGGTTTCCCCGTCCGCAAATCGAGTATTCAATGCGTGACGACATTACGTTGTTCGCCGGTGGCTCGGTGAGCGGTGGTTCTTTTCGCGTGGCGGATGATTTCGGAACGAGCCTCGGTCGCCCCACTTTGAATGGCGAAAAGGTGGACTACCGCGAGGTTCGCGCCGGCGCCGGTGTGCGGGTGGAATTCGGTCGTGGAATCCTTGGTGAATTTGCCGGCGGCTGGATCTTCGACCGTCGCTTCGAATTCCACGAACGGAATCTGACTTTGAACGGCGACGGAGCGCCTTACGTGCAGGTGTCCCTCGGCGCACAATTTTGATTTCAACCCGATCGAAACATGGACAGCAATCCGCCATGGTGGTTCGTGCCCATCACCGTCATTCCCGGCATCGGATTGCTGATCCTCTCGACCTCGGCCCGCTACCTCGCGATTGGCGAACAGATGGGGCGCCTCGCCGCTCAACCCGACGGCGATACCGCCCACGCCGACCATCTGCTGAACCGCGGGAGTTGTCTGCAACAGGCGCTCTTTGCCCCTTACCTTGCGCTCACCTTGTTTGCCGGCTCAAGTGTTCTGATGGCCTTGCTTGGTGCCGACCGCATGAACGCTGAGCACGTCGGTTCCTGAATCATGGGAGCCGGCGTCGTATTGCTTACCTACGCCGCGGGTCATCTCGCGTTTGACGTCTTCATTTCCCGCAAAACCCTTCACCACTATCGGCGACAGATCTGTCGTCTCAGCGCACCGCAACAAAGCACATGAAAGCATCCGATCTGTTTGTCAAAGCCCTGGAAAAGGAGGGCGTCGAGTACGTCTTCGGAATTCCCGGGGAAGAAAACCTGGATCTGCTCGACTCCCTGTCCCGATCGCCGATCAAACTCATCCTGACGCGGCACGAACAGGGGGCGGGCTTCATGGCGGCCACGCTCGGACGACTCACCGGCAAGGTCGGTGTGTGCATGTCCACGCTGGGACCGGGCGCAACCAACTTCGTCACCGCCGCGGCCTATGCCCAACTCGGCGGGATGCCCATCCTGATGATCACCGGGCAGAAGCCGATCAAGCACAGCAAGCAGGGACAGTTTCAGATCATCGACGTCGTCGACATGATGCGGCCGATCACGAAATACACGCATCAAATCGTCGGCGGCGACAACATCCCCTCACGTATTCGTGAAGCGTTTCGTCTGGCTTCCGAAGAGAAGCCCGGCGCCACGCATCTGGAACTTCCGGAGGACATCGCCGCGGAGAATTCCGAGATGGTCCCACTCGGAGCGAGTCTTGCGCGGCGACCGATCGTTGAAGCCAAAGCCGTCACGCGTGCGATTGAATTGCTGGCTGACGCGAAGCACCCGTTGCTCGTGATCGGCGCCGGTTCGAATCGCAAGCTGACCGCCAAGCAGCTGCGTGCCTTCGTGGACAAGCAGGGTATTCCCTTCATCACCACGCAAATGGGCAAGGGCGTGGTGGATGAAAGACATCCGCTCTTCCTCGGCAACGCCGCCTTGTCAGCGAACGATTTTCTTCATCGGGCGATCGATGAGTCCGACGTGATCATCAATGTGGGGCACGACGTCGTGGAGAAACCGCCGTTCTTCATGAAGCCGGGAGGTCGTAAGGTCATTCATGTGAACTTCTTTTCCGCCGCGGTCGATCCGGTTTACTTCCCGCAGGTCGAATTGGTCGGAGACATTGCCAACAGTATCTGGCAGCTGAACGAGCAACTCGAACCGCAGCCGGCTTGGGATTTTGAGTGGTTTCTAAAGACGCGTGAGGCGATGGAATCCCATGTTGCGGAGGGAAGCGACGACCCGCGTTTTCCCGTCTATCCGCAACGCCTGGTTGCCGATGTCCGGCAGGTTATGCCCGATGACGGTATCATTGCGCTCGACAACGGCGTCTACAAAATCTGGTTTGCGCGCAACTACAAGGCGCACAGCCCGAATACCGTCCTGCTCGACAATGCGCTGGCCACCATGGGCGCCGGCCTGCCTTCGGCCATGGCCGCCAAGCTGATCTTTCCGGATCGCAAGGTGGTCGCCATCTGCGGCGACGGCGGATTCATGATGAACTCCCAGGAACTGGAGACTGCGGTCCGCTTGAAACTGGATCTGATCGTTATCATCCTCAACGACAGTGCCTACGGCATGATCAAGTGGAAGCAGGCCAATATGGGATTCGAGAACTTCGGTCTCGATTTCACAAACCCCTGCTTTGTGAAGTACGCCGACAGCTACGGTGCGACCGGGCATCGACTCGCCGCCACCGACGACCTCGTCCCGCTCATGAAAAAGTGCCAGGTCGAAGGCGGTGTTCATCTCATCGACGTGCCCGTTGATTACTCCGAGAACGACCGCATTCTGAACCAGGAGCTGCCTGAGCGCAGCGCCGCCATCTGATCATGCTTGCCGATCAATATCCCTACTACCTCGCCAACGTTGCGACACAGCCCAACGCGGATCTCGAAATTACGGACAAGTATACCGGTGAGGTCGCCACCCGCGTCGCCTTGGCCGATTCCCGAGCCATCGACCGAGGAATCGCCGCTGCCGTCGAGGCGGCTGAACCCTTTGCCGCCATGCCGCCATACGAACGGCAGGCGGTATTGAACCATTGCGTTCAGCGCTTTACCGAACGCGCCGAGGAACTAGCGCAGGCCCTTTGCGTCGAGGCCGGCAAACCGATCAAGGACAGCCGCGGCGAAGTCGGGCGTTTGATCGACACCTTCCGTGTCGCCGCGGAGGAGTCGGTCCGCATGAGTGGTGAGGTTCAAAACCTGGAAATCGCTCCGCGCGCCAAGGGTTATCGTGGCATGTACAAACGCGTGCCCATTGGCCCGTGCTCGTTCATCTCTCCCTTCAATTTTCCGCTCAATCTTGCGGCCCACAAGGTTGCTCCCGCCATCGCCGTCGGTTGCCCCTTCGTTCTCAAGCCGGCCAGCATGACTCCGATCGGCGCGATCATCATCGGCGAAACTCTCGCCGAGACGGACCTGCCCAAAGGCGCCTTTTCCATCCTGCCATGTCGTCGTGACGGCGCCGATCTGTTCACTGAAGACGAACGCCTCAAACTCCTCAGTTTCACCGGCTCACCCGGAGTCGGCTGGGCGCTCAAGGCGAAAGCTGGCAAGAAAAAGGTCGTCCTGGAACTCGGGGGCAACGCCGCCTGCGTCGTTGATGCTGATGCCGACCTTGAAGACGCTACCGGCCGCATTGTGTTCGGCGCCTTCTATCAAAGCGGCCAAAGCTGCATCGGTGTCCAGCGCATCCTCGTCCATGAATCCGTCTACGAAGCATTCACGGAGAAGCTTGTTGCTGCTACCAAGGAATTGAAATCCGGCGATCCCAAAAGCGAAGACACCTTCATCGGCCCGATGATCTCCGAGAAGGAAGCCATCCGCCTCGAAAGCTGGATCAACTCCGCCGTGGAAGCCGGCGGCAACCTGCTTTGCGGCGGCCAGCGCAACGGCTCCATTCTAGAGGCGACCCTGCTCGAGAACGTTGACCCGGCACAGGACGTCTGCACCAAGGAAGCCTTCGGTCCCGTCGCCGTTCTGAGTCGCTTCACCGATTTCAAAGCCGCCATGGTCGAAGTGAACGACAGCGAATTCGGACTCCAAGCCGGCATCTTCACCCGCGATCTTCAGAAGTCCCTCTACGCCTGGGATTATCTCGACGTCGGCGGTGTCGTCATCGGCGATGTCCCGTCTTGGCGCGTCGATAACATGCCGTATGGCGGCGTGAAGGACAGTGGGCTCGGGCGGGAGGGCATCAAGTTCGCCATGGAGGACATGACCGAGATTCGCAATCTGATTATTCGCACTCCGTGAAACCAGAACGCCAATTATGAGCAACGAAACTCCTGATTACGCCGGACGTAGTCTGATCATCCACGAACAACTGCGGGGGAAGATCGGCATACACAACAAGATGCCCATCAAGAGCCGAGATGATCTGTCCATTGCCTATACCCCGGGCGTGGCTCGTCCCTGTGACGCCATTGCCGCCAACCCGGAAGCTGCGCGCCGATTGACCATCAAGGACAACTCGGTTGCTGTGGTCAGTGACGGTTCCGCGGTGCTCGGGTTGGGCAATATCGGACCGTCTGCCGCGATCCCTGTGATGGAGGGCAAGGCGATGTTGTTCAAGGAATTCGCCGGCATCGACGCCTGGCCCATCTGCCTGGACACCCAAGACGCGTCCGAGATCATCGAGACTGTACGCCGCATCGCGCCGGTATTCGGTGGCGTTAATCTTGAGGACATTGCCGCGCCCAAATGCTTTGCCGTGGAGGACGCCTTGCAGGATCTCGGCATCCCCGTCTTCCACGATGATCAGCATGGCACGGCCATCGTTCTGTTGGCCGCCCTGATGAACGCTTCCAAGGTGACCGGCCGTCCGTTGACGGAAATGAGCGTTGTGATCAACGGTGCCGGGGCTGCGGGCACGGCCATTGCCAAGTTGCTTCGTTGTGTGGGGCACGATCCCAATGTTTGTGTGCCGGTGAAGGAGATCGTCGTTTGTGATTCGAAGGGTGCAATCCAACGTGAAAGGACGGATTTGAATCCGCAAAAGCAGGCCTTGCTTGGATTCACGAACCACGCGGGGCGAAGTGGCGATTTGCCTGCGGTGCTCCAAGGTGTCGACGTGTTCATCGGCGTGAGCAAGGGCGATCTGCTGACGGCCCAGGATGTGAAGTCGATGGCGGCGGATCCGGTGATCCTTGCGATGGCGAATCCCATTCCCGAGATCATGCCGGATGTGGCAAGAGATGCGGGTGCTGCCGTGGTGGGCACGGGGCGCAGCGATTTTCCCAACCAGGTAAACAACGTGTTGGCGTTCCCAGGCATCTTCCGGGGGGCGCTGAACGCGCAGGCGCAGCGGATCACCGACGAGATGAAAATCGCCGCAGCCAAGGCCTTGGCGTCCACGATTGAGTCGCCGACCGCCGATCGGATTCTGCCCGACCCGCTCGACAGCCGAGTTTCTCCGCGGGTCGCCACGGCGGTCGAACGTGCGTGGCAGTCAGGAGCTTGATTGGTGTTGGGAGTGCGATAGCTTCGCTGACATGGCCGCCAAAGATAAGCTCAAGTCCCCGTATCGAATCGCCGGGTTGTTGGTAATCGCGATCGGTTCCTTCTTTCTTTTTTATCCGCATGGCTTGTTTGCGGCGTATCAACGGGTCTCCTTCGAGACTGCTGATCAGGCCGTGATCCACGGCAATCTCTACGGCGAAGGTGAACATGCCGTCCTGCTGCTACATGGTGGCGTGTTCACAAAGGAGAGCTGGCATCAACAGGCGCTCGCGATGGCGAAAGCGGGTCTGTCCGTTCTGGCCATCGATTTCCGAGGTCGCGGAAAAAGCACGATCGGGGAGGAAGGTTACGTACTGAAGTTGGATGTCTTGGGAGCAATCAAGTATCTGAAGTCAACCGGGAAGAAGCGAATCTCTCTGGTGGGTGGTAGCATGGGGGGCAGGAACCGCGATCGACGCAATCACTTCGACATCGCTTGGTGCGGTTGATCGCCTGGTCTTGCTGGCACCTTCCAGTGTTGAGAATCCAACAAAGTTGCAGGGAAAGATTCTGTTCATCGGTACCAAGGGAGACTGGTCGGTAGACGCGATGAAGAAGGGGTACGAAGCTGCGCCGGGGGGCAAGCGGTTGACGCTGTTGGACGGCAAGGCGCATGCGCAGCACATCTTCAAGACGCCGCAGGGTCCGGAGCTGTTGCGGCACATCATTGAATGGTTGACCAAGGAACGGACCAGCGAGCAATAGGGTCGAGTCAGACTTCCGACAGTGGTTCGTTGGCGTCCCCGAAGCGATCGAGATGTAGACCGGTTTTGTCCATCATCGACAAGTAGAGTCGACACATCTGGCGTTGATCATCGGGTTTGCCCCAGTAGTTGACGGTTCGGCCGCTCTTAAGTCTGCCGCCGGCCCCACCTAGTACGATTACGGGAAGTTGCCGGGCGTTGTGTTGGCCGGTGAGCATGGAAGACGTGAAGAGCAGCATGGAGTTGTCCAAGGCGGTGCGTTCACCCTCCTGAATGGCATCCAGTTTGTCGGCGATATAGGCGAGTTGCTGGACGAAGAACTGGTTCACCTTCAGCCAGTCAGGTGTGTTCTTGTGGGAAAGGAGATGGTGGATCATGTAGTCCACTCCGAGGTTGGGAAAGCGGAGGGAGGAATGATCGTTGTTGAGCTTGAGCGTGCAGACGCGGGTGGTGTCGGTCTGGAAAGCGAGCACCATGATGTCGCACATCAAACGCATATGTTCGCCAATGTCTTGCGGAATTCCGTCCGCGGGGCGGGGGATGTTTGGTTTGGTCAGGGTCGGGCGCCAGCCTTGCAATTCGCCACGCTGTCCGGCGTTTTCGATGCGGCGTTCGACTTCGCGGACCGAGTTCAGGTATTCGTCGAGCTTCTGCTGGTCGCGGCGACTGATCTTGCGGCGCAGGTCTTGGGCGTCGCCGAGGATGGCGTCGAGCACACTTTGGTCGCCGCGGGCGACGGTGTCCTTGAAGAGACGATCGAAGGCCAGTGCGGGATAGAGTTCCAGCGGCGTGGGAGTGGTCGGCGAGCTCCACGAGATGTGGGAGCTGTAGAGCATTGAGTAATTCTTGTGTACCGAAGGGTTCGACTTTTCGCAACCGAGTACCAGGCTGGGCACCTTGGTTGAGCGACCGACGCTTTGGGCGAGCAACTGATCGAAGCTGGTGCCGGACCGGATGTCGCCACCAGAGGCAAGCGGCGCGCCAGAAAGCAGGTTGCCGGTCATCGAACTGTGGATGTTTCCCTTCAATGCCTCGGCGTTGTAGAGACCGGAGACGAATAGCATCTTCTCCCGGTGTGCCTGTAGTGGCTGCAGCACTTCGCCGAGCTGTAGGTCGCGGCCCTCACCCTTCGCCCACCATTCCTTGTTGTGGAAACCATTGCCTGCGAAGAGCACACCGACGCGAACGGGGGCTTGGCTGCCGGGCTTGCGAGTGTGGGTTTCGTCGCCCCAAACCGTTAGCGACTCCATCCATGGCAAAGCCATGCTGACGCCGGTGCCGCGGAGGAAATTTCGTCGGGAGAAGTTGTTCATTTCTCTTGGCCTCTTATCTCACGGAATTGACGGGAGCGCACAATCATTTCTATGGCGGTGT
>JBMYQZ010000233.1:0-7985 GCA_049601855.1 Limisphaerales bacterium
CTATCGAAATCAGGACCCGACTCCATCCTGAAACACAAACCACTGCGGATTCATTCCAACCAACGATTCTCGCAGCTTGGCCAATTCGGCTTCGCCGCCGTGCAGTTCGAGGCGTTGGAGTTCAGCGAGGCCAAGCGCCTGCTCCAGCAACTGCCCGACGTTGTCGAGGTGCGCCAAAGCCGCGTCGCCGTCGACATAGGCCTCACGACAAAAGACGACGTCGCCGTCGATCGTGAAGTGGTAGTAGAGACAGCCCTCTTCCGTGGAAGTCTTGGCGACGAACTCCGGCAACAGGCTCTTGAACTCCTCCAACTTCCCGTCCTGAACCTTGAAATACGGATGAATGCTGACAATCGATGCGTTGCTCATGTGGAGGTGATTTTAGGACCGATCGGATGAATACCCAAGCCTTGGGCGGTTGTGGTGCCGTTCGGATTTACCGGGCTCGATCGGGTCTCACTCGCCCGCATTCAGGACGGAAGAGATTGCTTCGGCGATGATCTTGGAGAAGGCGGCGGAGTAGTGGACTTCGTCAACGTAGAGGATCTGTTTTCGGCCTTCCTGCAGGTCGGCGGCCCAGAGGAAATCCTTCGGATTGTTCTCTCCGGTGAGGCGCGGCTCGAGGTAGTGGTAGGCCGCGGCTTCCTGGGACTGGTCGTCGCGTTGCCAGTAGGGGTGGGCGGCGGCGTTGGGATGGTAATCGGGGATGGGTTGCCAGACGAACAGGACCTGCACTTCATGCAGCTTGGCGGCAGAGCGAAGGAGGTCTTGGTTGTGAAGGTAGCGGAGGCAGACAACTTCGACGGGGTCCTGACTCAGGATCGTGGGGATACCCTTGGGGACGGCTGCCGGGCGTGGCGTGTCTTGGGGGGCAAGTTGATTGACCAGGCGGATCAGGGGGAGACGGTTGATAAGGGTCTCGGTGGGTTGATCGCGAAGCCAGTGGGGATTGATGGGAGTGTCGTCGGGAGTGAGGACTTCGTTCAGGCCGTCGATGAAGATGGCGATATCAGGACGGAAGCCAGCGATGAGGAGTTTTTCGAAGAGGACACGTTCCTGCGAGGAGTAGTAGTAGGCGCGACCGAAGTTATAGACGGCGGCAGGCTTAGGCTGTTCTTCTTCGCGAAGCAACTGTTGCAGAAAAGACGGGATGGTTTCGTGGTCGGGGAGGCCGTAGCCGAAGGTCGTGGAACCGCCGAAGACGAAGATGTTCAGGTTGTTGGTGTCGGGAGGCCAGACGGCCTGATCCTTGATGTGGCGGAAGCCGTTGATGTCGACGTTCACGAACTTGCCTTCGCGGGGCAGTTCCTTGTAGCCGGCGAAGGAGTCGTAGACGAGTTCATTGCCCCAGCATTCCTGGTGGAGTTGGCGGAGATCGGTGAGGGTCCAGTCGGGGTAGGCCTTGAGGAGTCTCTCCTCACCGTATTGATTGAGGACACGACGGCCGAGGTCGTCGATGGCCTTGTCGCGGGGCAGGCCGAGGACCGCCATGACAACGTTGACCAACACGAGCAGGAGGACGGTGTTCAGCGTGATGATGCCGGCGGTGCGGTACGCGGCGATGACGCGCTGTCTGGCCGTGGTCAGTTCTGTCTTGGTCGCGTCCATCAAAACCTCAAATGCGGAACAGAGCTGGTAGGACGGACATTCCTGTCCGTCTTGTTGGTCGCCGTGATCGATGGACAGGAATATCCGTCCTCCGGTTGAAGCGTGAAGCCGATGGTGTCGTTTCCTTCAAGGTTTGTTCCACGAGCGGGCGAGTTGTTGACGTAGTTGAACAACGGTGTCGGCGTGTTGCGGATGACCAGCGACGTTCACATTGCCGGCCGGGTCGTTCTCCAGGTCATAGAGTTCGGTGGTGGCGAGCTTGCTGCCTTTCTTCCACTCGGTGAAGCGCCAGCGTTCCGTGCGCATTGTCCGGCCCATGACGCCGGAGTGCGGGTACTGACTGAAGGCGGCGGGTTTCCATTCCTGAGTGGGGTCGTGGAGCAGCGGGGCCATACTGCGGCCGGCGAGGTTCTTCGGAGGAGTAAGGCCGGCGAGTTCGGCGAGAGTGGGATAGAGATCGATCAACTCGACCAAGGCACTCGTGTGACCGCCACGGGCCTTCATGTCCGGGGCACTGATGATCAAGGGGACCCGGAGCGAGAGTTCAAAATTGGTCGCCTTGCCCCAGATGCCGTTTTCGCCGAGATGAAATCCATGGTCACCCCAGAAGACGATGATTGTGTTGTCGCGCAGGCCGAGTCGATCGAGTTCCTTGAGGATGCGACCAACCTGGGCATCGACGTAGGTCACGCAGGCGGCGTAGCCCCGGGTGAGCTTGGCGACGAGCGGCTTCGGCATGGGGCCCTGGTTGGGGATATCGGTGTAGCTGCGTGGATGGCCCCAGTTGCTCATGGCCAACGGTGGCGAATCTTTTGGTGCGTGTTGGTTGTCCGCCACGACGACTTCGTCCGCAGGATACATGTCCCAATACTTCTTCGGGGCGATGAAAGGGAGGTGCGGCTTGAGAAAACCAACGGCGAGGAAGAACGGTTCATCCTTGATCTGGTTCAGTGTGGCAATGGTCTTGTCGGCCAGCAGTCCGGCGTAGAGCACGTTGTCCGCGACGTCCGGTGCTTCCCACGAGGGACCGAGGACAAAGTGATTCACCCACTCGTCCACTGGCTTGCCTTTGCCCTGTCGGGAGCGGGCGAAGACCTCCTTCGCGGCCTTGATCCCCGGCTCGGTGTAGTAGTAACGCGGGCCGGGCCACCACGCAGGCACGCTCCAAGACTTGGGATCGTTCCACTGCCCGCGCACGGCAAAAGCACCGTGAAAGATCTTGCCCAACGACTGCGCGTGCCAGCCGTTGTTCATGAACAACTGGGAAACGGTCACGTGATTCGGCAGGCGTTTCCGGAAAGGGGCGCCGCCGTTGGTGGTGATCTTCGTGGTCTCCGGGCGCAGGCCGGTCATGACCGCCAGACGACTGGCGCGGCAGGTGGGAGCCGAGCAATAAGCGCGTTCGAAGAGCATTCCCGATGCCGCCAAGGCATCGAGATGTGGGGTGATCATCTGCTCGTGCCCGTAGCACTTCAGTTGCGGTCGCAGATCATCCGCGGCGATGAACAGGACATTGAGCCGCGGGGAAGCCGTTGCCGAAATCGCGACGAGAAGCAGGAAGCCGATTCGAAAACTCGTGTTCATTGTTCGGACGCCTTAATACCGGGATTCTGGGGGTGGATCGAACATTTCTCATTTTCTTCAGACAAAGTTTTGTTCCCGCGCCGCTCTTGGCGGTGACAGAATGATTCCGAACCCGTGGATGACCGATCCGACAACTGGCAGCGATGGCTCGATGAAAACACCGATCGTTTTCTGCTTTTCGCCCGCCAGCAGACGCGCACTGAGTGCGACGCCGAGGATGTCCTGCAGGATGCGCTGGTGGAAACCTGGCGCCGGTCTGGTCACAGCGAAGCTCCCGCGCCCCTGGTCTTTGCGACCATTCGTCGGCGGGCGATCGATCTCGGTCGCTCGGCCAGCCGCCGGGCGGAACGCGAGCGCACCACGATCCCGGACGAACCCTGGCTCGAACCCGATGTCACCGCCAACGACGAAGCCCGCGTGCTGGAGTCGGCCGTGCGGGAACTCAAGTTCGAGTTTGCCGAAGTCCTCACCCTCAAGGTCTGGGGCGGTCTCACTTTTCGCGAGATTGCCGCGACCCTTGAGATTCCGCAGAACACCGCGGCCTCGCGTTATCGCTATGCCATTGATGAACTGCGGAAATCCTTGAAAGGTGTGTTGCAATGAATCCTGAAGAACAACCGGATGAATTCGTGGAAAGCGCGCTGCGGGATTTGCGGCCGCGACCTGCCAACGGTCCCTTGCGCGAACGCCTTGCCCGGGCCGAGCCGGTACGTTCGACGGCTTCGGCACGGGTTCCCGAGATGGCGTGGTGGCGTTTGCTGTTACGGGTCGCCGTTCCCAGCGTGGCCTTGTTGATCGCGGTCCTGGCCGTGCAACAACCGCCTCCGGTGAAGCCGATTCTGCAACCTCCGTTCGTGGCCAAGGCCGCGCCGGCGTCCGCTGAAGATGGCGTGTTGTATCATCCCGTCGGTGCGGAGCGAATCGTCCTCGACAGCGAGGAACTCGCCCTGCTGCCCGGTCCCGATGAACGGCTCGTGCAACTCATGCGGGTGCGCGTGCTCGACTACGAAAAGGGCCAGGCCGACGACGGCTCGGAATTGTTTATCACCTCAGAACACGAACAAGTCATCCCCGTAACCCTCACCGTCTATTGAAATCATGAAACATCTCATTCTCAGCAGCGTCCTCGCTGCGGCCGTATCCGTTGCCGCCGCCGAGGAGAAGAAGAAATCGACCAGCTCATCGCGCACAACCTCCGGCGTTCGCTATATCGATTTGAAAGACAAGCAGCCAGGCTCGCGCAACGAGTCAACCTCCACCCGCACTCAGTTCATCACCCAGGACGGCAAGACCGATGGCACCGTCACCGTAACGATCAGCAAGGACGGCAAGACCGAGGTGAAGACCTGGAAGATTGGCGACAAGCCGGTTGGCGACGCCATTTCGTTCCAACCGCGGCGACTCGAAGTTCGCCCGACGGGTAAGATGGAGAAGGTCACCTGGCTCGGCGTTGCGGTGACGGAGATCTCTGAAGATCTCGCCTCCCAGTTGCCGCTTCCCGACGGCGTTGGCTTGCGCGTCCGCCAGGTCATCGGCGATTCGCCCGCGGCCAAGGCTGGTCTTCGTGCCAACGACCTGATCTCGCAGTTGGACCAGCAGTTGATCTTCAACGTCCATCAGTTTCAGGCGCTCACCCGCACCTACGATGCCGGTGAAGAAGTCGATGTGACCTACTATCGCAAAGGCAAGATGCACACCGCGACGGCCAAGCTGGCGAAGAAAGAGATGCTCATGAACTCGGCCCACTCGTTCCCCAACATCCAGATGCGCAGCTACCCGGATGCTAATAAGGCGTGGACAAGCGTGCTCGAACATCGCGCCCAGGCCGAGGCTCAGCGCAAGCAGGCAATCGATGCCGCCAACCAGGCCCGCGATGCCGCCAAGATGCAGTCGTGGGTTCGCAGCTCCCCCGCCCCCAAACGCGCGGTCATCGTTCGTCCGGACGGCAAGTCCATGATCGTCCGCACCGAGAAACAGATTCGCAGCGACATTCGTTCGCAGGTTCTGCGGTCACTCAAGGACGCCGGTGTCTCTGAGAAGGTAATGAAGGATACCCTACGAGCATTTGACAAGGGCTTCGAGGGGTATCCCAAGAACTGATTCTTTGAATCGACAGGAGCGGGCCGGCAGCGACTTGTGCGTTGCCGGCTTTGCTATTTCTTCTTGGTCTCCTTGGCGGCCAGAAGATTGATCCGGACCTTCTTGTCCCAATGCACCGTGCCGACCTGACGGCCGTCGGGATGCAGATCCATCTCACGAACGGTGTCCTTGAGCTTGAACTTGTGAAAGGGCTGCTCCTCTTCGGGATTCCAGAAGAGCAAATGACCACCGCCGCTGCCGCCCACACCGGCGATCAGATAACCGTCGGGATGAACCAGGTTTCGCCACACCACCCCGCGGACACCCTTGGCTGGATGCTTGCTCAACAACTCCTGTTTCTCCCAATCGAATCGGAGAATCAACGGTTCGTTGATCGCGCCCAGTGGATTGGTCCCCTTGTGCAAACCGCCACAGATCAACTGTGATTCATCGGCATTGAACGCAATGCTGCGCACTCCCCCGTAGTCGACGTCCTGCCCCTTGTTGAACGTGTGGAGATCCTTGCCTTCAAAACTTCGAGCGAGATTACCGGTTGCCACCTCCCACTGATGAATCTTGCCCATCAAATCACCGCTGATCAGGTGCTTGCCGGAGGAGTGCCACGCCAGGCTGTAGATATCGCGTTCATGTCCCTTCAACTCCCTGACCTTCTTGCCATCCTCGATGTTCCAAAGCCGTATCACGCGATCATTGCCCGCGCTGGCGATCAACTGGCCATCCGGGCTCACCGCGATTGCGCGAATCCAACCCTCGTGCGCCTTCACCTTGCGGATGGGTTTCGGCTTCTCACCTTCCGCCGGCCACCAGATCAAGGTGTCGTCAAAGCCACTCGTGATGAGCGTCTGGTCGTTCTTGGAAAACGCGATGCCACGAACCCAGGATTCGTGCCCTTCGTAGATCGTCTGCTTCTCCGTTTTCAGGTCGATCCGGGTAATCGTACGGTCCTCCGCCGTCGCGAAGAACGAATCACCGGACGGATGAAACCGCCCATTGATCAACGGCGCGTTGCACTTGTACTCCCTCGCGGTGTGCGCCTTTTTGGGATCAGTCTTCATGGTCGGCTCAAGCTGCGGTAGGACGGACATTCCTGTCCGTTGGATTCGACGTTGACTCCCGCCATGATTGACGGACAGGAATGTCCGTCCTACGGATGAAAGTGCTGAACACGCTCATCTCTACGCCAGTAGTTCGCTGATTGGCCCGACGGCCGGATCGGCAATGGGGTGCTTCACCCCACCAACCTCAAAATGCTTGTTCGAATTGACCCCAACCGCGCGCAGGTAGGTGTGGAACAGATGCCCGCAATCCACCTCGCGGTCCGTGACTTCCGTGCCGCCTTTGTTCGTCGCGCCAATGACCGCCCCGTGCTGGACCCCGGTGCCGCCCATGCAGACCGACCAAGCCTTGCCCCAATGATCACGCCCATAGCGGGCATTGATACGCGGCGTGCGACCAAATTCGGAAAGCACGACGATCAGCGTGTGTTCGTAGAGCCCACGATCAACGAGATCGGTGATCAAGGTCGCGAAAGGCTTGTCAAATTCTCCGAGCTGCTCGAAGTGAAAACTGAAGTTCTCGTTGTGCGTGTCGTAGTTCGAATGACTGACCTGCACGAAGGGAATGTCGTTTTCGACCAAGCGACGGGCCATCAGGCAATGACGACCAAAAGCATGGTCGCCGTAACGCTCGTGATCCTTCTTCGGCTCCTTCGAAAGATCGAAGATCTCCTTCTTCGCCATCAGCTCCTTCGCCTGTTCGAAGCTCTGCACGTAGGCATCCGTTTCCGCGGTGCGACGGCGCAGGGCAAATTGATCATTGGCCGCCATCCGGAAAGCCGTGCGCCGCTTGGCCGCGTCTTCCTTCACGGAACTCTTGGTATTGGCCGGTCCCTTGTCGCCATTGAGCGACATGCTCGAATACTTCGGCCCGAGGTAGGCCGAATCCCGACCGCGACTGCCGCCGCCACTGGCCGTGATCTTGATGTGACCCGGCAAGGCGGAACTGCCGAACTCCGTACCCTTGGCCATCGTCGCACCGATCTCGGGAAACTCCGACGCGGGCGTCTTGCGCCGACCGGTCAGCATCATGTACGTGCCCTTGCCGTGGTCCCCGTTGTTGGTGTTGATGCTGCGAACCAGCGACAAGTGGTGCATCACTTTCGCCGTGTGTGGGAGCAATTCGCTGATGTGCGTGCCCGGCACGGAAGTCGGGATCGCGCGGAACGGCCCGCCGGTCTCCGTCTGCGGCTTCGGATCCCAGCTCTCCAACTGGCTCAAGCCGCCGGCCATGCGGATGACGATCATCCGCTTCTGTTTCTTGAGCAGTTCGCCAGCAGAAGCCGGTTGCGCGAAGTAACCGAGTCCGCCGACCGCAAGGCCGGTCCCGGCGGCCAGACCGCCGAGGAATTGTCGCCGCGCGATGGCGTGCTCATCAGAATTGCAGGAGTAGTCGCATTTCATATCAGTGTTTGAATCGAAATTCGGTGGAGGTCAGCAGGGCCCAGGAAATCTCCATGGCCGTATTCGTCAAATCCTTCTCGCGGCCTTCGAGAAAATCGGCGACGGCCTTGTATTCGGTTTCACTCGGGAAGCGGGTGAGCGTGCTCAGGTAGAGATCGTCGGCGAACAACTTGGGATCGGTTTGTTTACGCAGACGATCCACCAGGCCATCCTTGGAAGCGCCCAACCAACCTC